>JAVEYP010000073.1:0-7388 GCA_034003445.1 Desulfobulbus sp. | reverse complement strand
GCGCTGGAAGAACCTTCAGCGCTGGTGAATGTGGGCTCTGCCCGATTTTTTTTTTATTGACCTCGGGCGCTTCGACGCTAGGCGCGGTTTTGCCGCAGGGAAGGGCCGGGAAGGGATCGGATGGACGTACACGTGGAAGGAACGACCGATAGACTGCTTATCGCCATCGAGGCACTTGCTGAGCCGCTTCTGGCCGACATGGGCCTGGAGCTGGTGGAGGTCCAGTATCGTCGCGAAGGACACGGCTGGGTGCTCCGTTTTTTCATTGATCGTGAGGGCGGTGTCACCATCGACGACTGCGCCGGGGCCAGTCGGCAGATCGGCGTCCGCCTTGAGGTGGAGGATATACTCGACCACGCCTACACGCTTGAAGTTTCGTCGCCGGGACTAGAGCGGCCGTTGAAAAAACAAGCAGACTTTGCCCGGTTTTCCGGCCGACTGGCGCGCATCAAACTGGGCGAGCCACTGGCCGGACAGCGGGTGCTGATTGGTACGCTGCGCGGCCTTGAGGGAGAGAGGGTTTTGTTGGAGATGGAAGGGGAGATCGTACCCCTGGAGATGAACAATATCGCCAAGGCGCGTCTGGCGCTGTAAGCGCGGCGCCGGCATGGGTCCGGCAGAGTGCCGGGCCATATACCTTGCGGCAGTGACTGCCGGAGTTGGAGCACGATGATGGTTGGAACGGAAAATCTGAAACGAATTCTCGATCAGATCTGCAGAGACAAGGGGATTGACCGGTCCCTGCTGATCAGCGCTATCGAGGACGCGGTCAGCACTGCGGTGCGCAAGAAGTATGGCAGCCGGCGGGAGATCGAGGTGCAGTTCAACGATGAACTGGGTGAAGTCGAGGTGTTTCAGTACCGGACGGTGGTGGACGAGGTGTTCGACGAGGAGGCAGAGATCTCGCTTGAAGAGGCGCGTAAACTGGATCCGGAGTTTGAACTCGAAGACGATGTCGGTGAAAAACTCGATAACATTGCCGATCTCGGCCGGATTGCCGCTCAGTCTGCCAAGCAGGTGATCATACACCGCATGCGCGACGCCGAGCGCGACGTTATCTACGATATGTACCGCGACCGCGAGGGCAGCATCGTCAATGGCATCGTCCAGCGCTTTGAGCGCGGCGACATGATCATCAACCTGGGACGCACCGATGCGGTGCTTCCCCGGGACGCCCAGATCCCCAAACGCTCCTTTAAACAAGGTGACCGCATTCGCGCCTACCTGCAGGAGGTACGCCGCGACGCCCGCGAATCCGGACGTTTTCGCGACGCCCAGCTTATCCTCAGCCGCACGTGCAACGAGTTCCTCATCAAGTTGTTTGAGATGGAGGTGCCGGAGATCGCCGAGGGTATTGTTAAAATTATGGGCGCTGCCCGCGAGCCCGGTTTTCGGGCAAAGATCGCTGTCTCCTCAATCGAGTCGGACGTCGATCCTGTGGGCGCTTGCGTCGGCCTCAAGGGGTCCCGTGTGCAGAACGTTGTCCAGGAGATGCAAGGTGAGCGCGTCGACATCGTGCCGTGGAGCCCGGATCCGGCAAAATACGTCTATAACGCCTTGGCGCCGGCCGAGGTGTCCATGGTGATCGTTGAGGAAGAGCGTAAGTCGCTGCTCGTGATAGTACCTGACGACCAGCTGTCGTTGGCCATTGGCCGAC
Source organism: Desulfobulbus sp. (assembly GCA_034003445.1). Classification (GTDB taxonomy): domain Bacteria; phylum Desulfobacterota; class Desulfobulbia; order Desulfobulbales; family Desulfobulbaceae; genus Desulfobulbus. The sequence continues at coordinate 5,731 of JAVEYP010000073.1, read as the reverse complement.
AGGGGCAAAATGTGCGCCTAGCCTCACGCCTACTCGGCTGGAAGATCGACGTGAAGAGCGAGCAGCGCTACCATAATCTTGAAAATCCGACCTACCAACGCCTAGCCGCGGTCGAAGGCGTTGACGAGGCGTTGGCTGATCGCTTGTTTGCGGCGGACATCAGTTCTCCAGCGGCTTTGGCCGCCATGGATGCCGAGGAATTGATGACCGTGGCCCGGGGGGACCCGGAACGTGCGCAGGCACTGCAGGACGCGGCCCTGGTGTCCGCGGACACCGCGCCGGCCGATGATTGGGTAGCGGTTGATGGCCCAGGTGAGGCCGACGATCCGGCAGAAATTGATGATTCGACAATGGCTGATGATTTGGTAGCGGTTGACGGCCTAGATGTAGCCGATGATCCGAAAGTGATCGCTGATCAGACAGCGGTTGACAATCTAGACGCGACCGGTGATCCGGTGGAGGTAGACATTGCCCTGCCCGACGATGACGATGCGGACTCGGAAACGGCCGGGGCGGGCGATCAAGAATGACAAGCAGTGGGCATGTGCCAGAGCGGACGTGCCGCGGCTGCGGACTCAAGGGACTGCAGGGTGAATTAGTGCGGTTTGTCGTCGCCGATGGCCGTCTGAAGGAAGACCGGTGGCGCACCATGCGTGGCCGGGGCGTCTACTGCTGTGATGCGGCCGTCTGCCGCGGGCGGCTGGCAAAAAACAGAAAAGTCCTGCAAGCGCGCTGTCGTGCATGGCTTGGCGAGTGACAGGGGCGAAGGGAGCGTTAGATGAGCAAGGTTCGAGTGTACGACCTGGCAAAGGAATTTGGTCTGAAAAGTAAGGAACTGGCGGAGAAACTCAAATCGATGGGTTACCCGGTCGCGAGTCACAGCTCGAGCGTGGGCGAGGATATGGCAGCCGATATTCGCAAGAAAATTCTTGGGGAAGGCCTTGCCGTGACCGCAGAAGGACTCATTGGTCTGCGCACCAGCGCTGCCGAGCCCGCACCGGCGAAGGGCAAAACGGTCATCCGCCGGCGTCCCCGTGCGGAAAAGGAAGAGGCTGCCCGCCTGGAAGAAGAGGCCGAGGCCCAGGCTCTGGATGCCGAGACTGAGGCCATGGAGGCTCAGGTGCAGGAACAGCTCCGCGACCTGGATATGCCAGCGCCGGCTGGAAGGGTGGCGGAGGTCGAGGTGGCGGCGGAGGACAGTGAACAGCCCACACCCGTCGTGGCAGCGACTGCCGAGGAGGAGAAAGTCCCGGCCACGGCGCCCGCGGAGGAGGCCAAGGCGGAGTTGCCCGCTGCGGAAGCCGTTGAGGCAAAAGAGAATGCCAGCGAGGAGGGTGCCGCTGCCATACCCGTTGCTGAGGAGTCGACCCGGCCCAAGCCGCTGGCCAAGGTAATCGGTCGGGTGGTCATTCCCATGCCCGAGAAGCGGCCCAAGCCAGTGGCCCGGAGGCCCGTCCGGCCGGCGCGGCCCGCAGGGGGTCCGCCGGTCGGTCCGGATGCCCCAGCAGCCAAGGATGGGGCTGGTCGGGTGGACGCCAAGGGTAAAAAGAAGACAAGACGGGTGGTCACCGTGCAGGGCGACGACGAGGCTTTAGGAAAGAAGGGCGCTAAGGGCGCTAAGAAAGGACGCGATCGGCTCGGCTTCAGCGGGGACGATGTCGAAACAATGCGCCCGCGTAAGGGTAGGAAAAAGAAGGACAGCTCACGCAAGGACCTCAGCGCTACACCAGTGGCCGAGACCAAGGCGATCAAGAAGCGCATCAAAGTGGTGGCGACGATCAGTGTCGGCGACCTAGCCAAACGCATGGGCGTCAAGGCCAGTGAGGTCATCGGCGTGTTGATGAAGCTAGGCGTGCTTGCCACCCTTAATCAGGCCCTGGACGTGGAAACTGCTGCCCTCGTCGCCTCCGATTTTGGCTTCGAGGTCGAACAAGCCATGACCGAGGAGCTAGGAGTGGAGGCGCTGGAGGAGCAGGAGGTCGAATCGGGCGGCGAGGTGCTGCCCCGGCCACCGGTGGTCACTGTCATGGGGCATGTCGACCACGGAAAGACCTCCCTCCTCGACGCCATTCGCAAGACCGACGTGGTGGCTGGCGAGGCAGGCGGCATCACCCAGCACATCGGCGCCTATCATGTACAGGGTCCGGCCGGTGATCTCACCTTTGTTGATACCCCCGGCCACGCCGCTTTCACCGAGATGCGCTAGCGCGGCGCCAAGGTGACGGATATCGTTGTCCTCGTAGTGGCGGCTGACGACGGTGTCATGGAACAGACCAAGGAGGCCATCGCTCATTCGCAGGCCGCTGGCGTGCCGATTGTGGTTGCCGTTAACAAGATCGACAAAGATGGCGCCGACCCCGAGCGGGTCCGGCGCGAACTGAGCGATTTCGGCCTCATCCCCGAGGCCTGGGGCGGGCAGACGATATTTTGCGAAACTTCGGCCAAAAAGGGCCTGGGTGTCGAGGCCCTGCTCGAGTCTATCCAGTTGCAGGCGGAAATTCTCGAATTAAGCGCCGATCCCAGCCGCAAGGCCAAGGGCACGGTTATCGAGGCGCAGCTCCACAAGGGTCGCGGCCCGGTGGCCACGGTACTTGTGCAGGAGGGTACCCTGCGGCCGGGGGACAACTTCGTTGCCGGCATTTATAGCGGCCGGGTGCGCATGCTCACCAACGAACGCGGCGGGCAGGTAGAGGAGGCCGGACCGTCCATTCCAGTGGAGGTGCAGGGTCTTTCCGGTGTGCCGCAGGCAGGCGACGAATTCACCGTCCTCACCGACGAGAAGATGGCCAAGTCGGTAGCCAGTTCCCGCCAGCTCAAGGCGCGGGAAAGTGAACTGGCCGCGGCCACCAAGGTCTCCCTCGACAACCTGTTCGAGAAGATGGCCGAGCAGGAGGTGAAAGAACTGCGCGTGGTCCTGCGGGCCGACGTGCAGGGTACGCTCCAAGCCTTTGGCCAAGCGGCCGAGAACCTGTCGACCGAGGCCATTCGGGTCCGCTCCCTGCACGAGGGGACCGGCTCGATCACAGAGAACGATATCCACTTGGCCGCTGCCTCGGACGCGATCATCATCGGCTTCAATGTCCGGCCGAGTGTCAAGGTCAAGGAACTGGCAGATCGCGAGGGGGTCGACGTTCGCTCTTACGACGTCATCTACCACGCTCTCGAGGACATCGAGAAGGCCATGACGGGCATGCTCGAGCCAACCTTTGAAGAGCGGGTGATCGGCACCGCCGAGGTGCGCGAGACTTTCTCCGTGCCCAAGATCGGCATTGTCGCCGGCTCCTCGGTGATAGCCGGCAAGATGGAGCGCAACGCCCGGGTCCGTCTGCTGCGCGACGGCGTGGTCATCTATACCGGCCGGATCGGATCGCTGCGCCGCTTCAAGGATGACGTCAAAGAGGTGCTCACCGGCTACGAATGCGGTATCGGTGTTGAAAACTATAACGACATCAAGGTCGGCGACCACCTCGAGGCCTTTGTCCTCGACGAGGTGGCGGCCACGCTCTAACGGCACTGGGAATGTCCATGGAGTTCGATTTTAAACTGCCCGGCTTGGGGCGACCAGAAAGCTCGCGACCAAAACGGGTGGCCGAGGCGGTCAAGAACGAGTTGTCGATGTTGCTTCTGCGGGATGCCAGCGACCCGCGCTTGCTCGGAGTGACTATTTCCCGCGTGGTGGTCACCCCGGATCTCAAGCAGGCCAAGATCTACTTCTCCGTACCGGCCGGGATGGCTACTAACCCGGCGACGGCAGCTATGCGGCGTGCCAAGGGGTATTTCCGCAGTCATCTGGCCAAGGTGTTGAACATGCGGTACACTCCCGATTTGCTCTTCTTCTTCGACAAACTCAACGAAGAAGCGCAGCGGATGGACGACCTGTTCCGGCAGATTGAGAAGGAGCGCAAAGATGAACCATCCTGATGAGGCAGTGCTGGCGCTGGTTCGGGAGAAGGGATATTTCCTTCTCATGACTCACTTGAACCCGGACGGTGACGCCCTCGGCTCGCAGCTCGGGTTGGCCGAGATCCTTGACGTCCTGGGCAAGGAGGTGTTCTGCTACCTGGAGGAGCCGGTTTCGCCGCTGTATCGTTTCCTGCCGGGTGCCGGCCGACTGCAAACCGACATGACCCGGGTACGCGAGTTCGTCTCCCAAGCCGGCGACGATCTGGCCAGTATCTGTTTGGACTGTGGCGAGGAAAAGCGGCTGGGCCGGGAGAGCCGGGAGTTGATGAGTTTCCGGCCACTGGCGGTCATCGATCTCCACCAGGGCAACCTCGGCTTCGGCGATTGCTCCTGGATAGAGCCGCACCGCTCCTCCACCGGCGAGATGGTCGTCGACTTGGCCACGGCCTTGGGAGCGGAATTATCCGCTAGGGCGGCGGAGTGTCTGTTCGCGGCGATCAGCGCCGACACCGGCTCGTTCCGCTACGATTCGACCAGCACCCACACCTTGCAGGTGGCTGCAGAATTGGTGCGCTGCGGGGCACGGCCGGCGAGAGTCGCCGGTAACCTGTTCGACAACTACTCCCTCGGCCGGGTGCGCCTGATGCAGGAGGTGCTGGCAACTCTGGAGATGCATGAGCGAGACCGTATCGCAGTCATCCGCGTTAGCCAGAACATGCTTGAGCGGACTTTCACCACCATGGAGGACACCGAGCAATTCATCAATTTACCACGGGCAATCCGTTCAGTACGAGTGGCGGTGTTCCTTAAGGAGTTGGCCGAGGACTCCGTTTCGGTGAGTCTGCGAGCTAAGGGTCAGTGCGATGTTTCCTCGGTGGCCGCTCGTTTCGGTGGAGGCGGTCATCACAACGCCAGCGGTTTCCGTGTTCGCGGCGTACGGATGGACACGGTGCGCGATGAACTAATACCCATGCTCGCTGAGGCGATGCAGCTCTGACGGATGGTGGCGTCGAGTGGTCCCGTGACGGCGGGCGAGGGCTCGGTGTTCCTGGTGGACAAGCCGGCAGGCCTGACTTCCTTCGCTGTGGTCCAACGGGTGCGACGACTGCTGGGCATCAAAAAGGTCGGCCACGCCGGCACCCTCGACCCCTTTGCCACTGGTCTTCTTATCGTCTGTGCAGGGCGATCCGCCACCCGCCACATTGAGCAATTCATGGACGGCGGCAAGACCTATCTGGCCCGGCTGCAGCTTGGTGTTGAAACCGAGACCCTGGACCCGGAAGGGGCCATTACCGCCACCGCGGCCGTGCCTGTGCTGGACCAGGCAACCATCGATGCCTGCCTGGATGCCCACGCGGGTCGACAGTTCCAGGTCCCGCCTTCTTTTTCGGCGGTTAAGCACCAGGGCAAGCCGTTGTATGCTTACGCCCGCCTGGGGGTGCACATCGACAAGGAGGCGCGGCCGGTGGTCATCGAGCTGCTTGTCTGCCATGGTTATGACTCGGCTCGTGCTCAACTGGATATCGAGGTGCGCTGCAGCCGCGGTACCTACATTCGCGTGCTGGCCGCCGACATCGGCCGTTCGTTGGGCTGCGGGGCGCATCTGATCAGCCTCCGCCGAACAACCAGCGGACCGTTTACGGTCCAACGGAGCTTGCCGGGCGAGGTCCTGTGCGATGCCACAGGACGGGAACAACTGCTTGCTGGCCGCATGGCCATTGACGAGGCCCTCCGTCTGGTCGGGCCGGCCTCGGTTTTGGCTGGCGCCGGCGGGCGGCCCGCAGTATAAGCGTCACCACCGTTCCGCCGCGTCATCCCTCTGACGCGG
>JAVEYP010000072.1:0-7534 GCA_034003445.1 Desulfobulbus sp. | reverse complement strand
AGCGACTTTTTTAATATTTATTTTATTTTTCTGGATAATTATAAATATAACAGAAAAAATTTCTCATTTAAAATATAAAACCATGAACATGGTTTCATGGGTTATAATTCTTTTTCTATTATTTTTTATTTTTCCACAGTTCGACTGGATGAAGAAAACTTTTGAAGTGCTTCCCTTTTCGAATATATGGGATAAAAATCAAAAAATTGTTTACCACTGGAAAGATATTCATATTATGGGAAAAATATGGATACCATACTATCGTGTTCCACAAACAATAGGAATAATCGGACTCATGCCCCTTATCCTTGCTCCTTTTATATGGCTTAATAACCAGCAGTCTATTTCTAAATTTGTAAAAATCAGGATCATTATATTGGGAGTTCTTCCTTTTTTTGTTTTATGTACTCCTTTTTTACATCATTTCTGGGTAGCCCACGTTAAAATTCCTGTGTACTACCGCATAGCATACAGCTCATTATTCTGGATCACTATTACCTATTTTTTGTATATGATCGAAATATGGATAAATGCCCGGCTCTACCAAAAATCAGCTCAAATTTCATAGTGAAAACGTTTCTGTCACGTAACAGTTTCTGGATCATTTGTCTCTCCGGCATCATTGGTCTGGCCACAATACGCTCACATCCTGTCTATGGAAAAATTGATTTTTATTTGATCAACGGACGACCATGGTGGCCAGGATGGTCAGCCTTGACAAACTACACTCAAGATGAAAAGAACACTCTAATCTATACGGATTATGTCACTGGCTCTATACTTGGGGGTGTTTTTGGTAAAGTTCCTTTACTGGACGTGGTTCGACACAGGATCCCCACATTGTACATCGAGGACATGGAGACAAACAAATTACCAGCAAAGCGCTTTTTAAACATCTATCTGACAAAAGAAGACCTTGCGAAAGACTTCACATGCGTCATTAACCTTATTGGCTACGAGTCCTCCTGGGTACCTGAAGAAACCGGACATTGGAGCAGAAAAATGGGAAAGACAAGCGATTTCTATAGGTTCAGGGCGCCCCAGAAAGGATCAGATACTCGTATAATGTTGAAAAACTTTCCTTTACAGAAATGCGTTGTTTATTTTCCTTAAAGACAATAAATAATCAACCTTTTGTCCGGTAAGACCAGCAACACCTCTCACGTGGTAACAGCCTCCTGCATCACTGCAGCCAACACCTGCACCGTCTGATTGATCTGACTTTTCGTCAAACCGGGGTGTACAAGAAACATAAGACTGGTCTCTCCTAACTCTTGAGCAACCGGCAATCGCTTTACCGGCCTCCACCCTGTCCCTTCAAAAGCTTCTTCCAGATACACTTCGGAACATGACCCCGTATAACAGGGAACGCCCTGCCGGGTAATCTCTTCCAGAATGCGGTCACGATGCCAATCCGGCTTCAGAACTGACGGTTCGACAAACATATAGCATTTGTATGCAGCATGCTCGATTGTTGATGGTATGTCCGGCACACGCAAGCCGGGCAGATGGCGGGCCGCTTCCCAAAAAATACAAGCGTTCCGCACTCTCTCCGCATGCCAGGTATCCATCCGACGTAGCTGGATTCGACCTATAGCCGCCTGCATTTCGATCATCCGCCAGTTGGTGCCAAAATTTTCATGCAGCCAGCGAAATCCAGCTGGATGGGCACGCTCGTACACCGCCTGCCAACTTTTGCCGTGGTCCTTGAACGCCCACATGTTTGACCAGAGGGTGCGGTCATTGGTGGTCACCATGCCACCCTCGCCACCGGTTGTCATAATTTTATCCTGACAAAACGACCAGGCAGCGACGTGACCGATTGAACCCACCGAGCGCTCCTTGTAGCGCGCGCCATGGGCCTGGGCGCAGTCTTCGATCACAAACAGGCCATGTTTCTCGGCCAGCGCCACGATCGGATCCATGTCGCACGGCCAGCCGGCCAGATGCACGCAGATGACTGCCATTGTCCGCGGTGACAGGACAGCGCGAATCGTTTCGGCGGTGATGTTCTGCGAATCCCGATCCACGTCGGCAAACACCGGCACGGCACCGGCATTGACGATGCACGATACCGAGGCGAGGAAGGTGCGCGGTGTCACCACCACCTCATCTCCGGGACCGACGCCCAGGCCCTTCAGCGCCAAATCAAGGGCCACCGTGCCGTTGGCCAAAGCAACCGCATATTTGCATGCTGTCCAGGCAGCGTACTCTTTTTCAAACAGGCGACACTCCTGGCCGGTCCAGTAGTTGACCTTGTTGGAAAGCAGCACGGAGCGAACAGCCTCAGCCTCTTCAGGCGTGAAATTGGGCCAGGGCGAAAATCGCGTGTTCAGCATCGTTTATTTTCCTTAATCAATAGCCGAGCCGGATTACCCACAACCGTGACGCCCGGCGGAACACTTCTGGTCACCACCGCCCCCATACCGACAACAGCGCCACGACCGATCACTAAGGGACAGTCGGGTCGGCCCTGTTTGATCATTGCGCCGGTGCCAACATAGACGTGATCCTCAATGACGACATTGCCATTGCAGCGCACCGATGGCGCAAAGGTGACATAATCGCCGACAACACAATCGTGCTCAACATAACTATAGAGATTCGCATGAAATTGACGACCAATCCGGATGTTGGAAGTCAACGTCACAAATGGGCAGAGGATGGCCCCCTCCCCCACATACACCGCGTCAAGGACTACTGCATTGGTGGCCCTCACGGACCATGACCGCAAGCCATCCGCCCGACAACGCGCAGCCAGGCGTTCACGTACCCCGCTGTCGGCAATGGCTAGCGCCACGTACCGCTCTCCAGCGAATGTGTTGAGAAATCCCTCCTAGGAAAGTACCCGTTGGCCATTAAGCACGGAAGCCATGGGATGATCATCGACAAAAACAAGGCGATCCGCATCACCACCCTCACGTTGCAACTGCTCTCTGGCCAGTGGCATGACACCCCGACCGCACCCGCTGGCACCATACACGGCGTACACCGGTGGCCTCATATCTTCGGCTCCGGCGACCCGGTAAAACGAGGCATGGTCGCCTCACCGGTGGCACAGATTCCCTCACGCGTCAGCACCTTCGCAACGGTCAGAAACAGAATTTTCAGGTCCAGCCAGAACGACTGGTTGTCCACGTACCACACGTCCATTCTGAATTTTTCTTCCCAACTCAACGCATTGCGGCCGTTCACCTGCGCCCACCCGGTGACGCCGGGTCGCACCGCATGCCGACGGGCCTGTTCGGCTGAATACAGCGGCAGGTACTCCATCAAGAGTGGACGGGGCCCGACAAGGCTCATTTCACCCCTCAGCACATTCAACAGTTCCGGCAATTCATCCAGGCTGGTGGCGCGCAAAAAACTGCCGAATGGCGTCATCCGTTCGACATCGGGTAACGGATTGCCTTGCGCATCGATTGCGTCCCGCATGGTGCGAAATTTGATAATCTCAAACGGTTGGCCATGCAGACCCGGACGAACTTGGCGAAAGAAAACAGGTGAACCGAATCTACGATAAATGGCCCAGGCAATGAGAATCAGAAGAGGCCAAAACAAACTACAAGCAACACAGGCGAACAATATATCACCAACGCGTTTCATGCTCTGCGACAACCGCTTCCAGTGTTGAGGCGAATTTCACCGCGAGTGAACTAAAGGAATGGTGTTCTTCCACATACCTTCGGCCAGCCAGCCCCATTTCGGCCCGTAGTTCCGGGGCCAGGTGAACCATGGTACGTATCGCCGAAGCAATTGCCGCCGGATCGCCAGGAGGCACCGTCAACCCAGCACTCGCTTCCTCGACAGGGTTGTTCGAGGCATTGCAGCAGAAAATGACGGGTCGGGCAGCGGCGAGAAAATCGAAGAGTTTATTCGAACTGACCCCGAATTTAAAAACCGGAGCATCGATAAGATTGAAAACAAACGCATCGGCTTGAGCAGCCAGGGGAGGAATGTCGCGCTTAGGGACCGGCGCATCAAACACAACGTTATCGAGACGTAACTTACGAGCCAATTGTTGCAGCCCGGGCTTCAGCGGACCATCTCCAACCATCCGGAGACGGACATGGCGCATGTCCGGGTCAGGCAGCAATGCCGCCATTGCTCTCAAAACACAGTCCAAGCCATTGGCCTGACCATGGGCTCCAAAATACATGAGCGTGAACACACTGCGTGCATCCGGCTCATCCGGCACCGGATATCCCGAGAGCTCGACCCCATTCGGAATCCAAACGATTCTTTCCGCAGGAATTCCCAGCGGGACAATGTAATCAGAAGCCTTGGGCAACAGCACAACGATCCTGTCTGCCTGCCGGTACAACCATTTTTCAAGGGCACGAAACAAACGTGTAACCGCTCCGTTTGGTGTTAATTTCCCCATATCGACGAGAGTCTGTGGCCAAAGATCACGCACCTCAAAAACAAAGGGAACTCCAAACCTCTTGGCAAGCAAAGCGCCTGACCAAGCAGCAAAAGGATGCACACTCGAACCGACGATAACATCCGGCTTCTCAAGGCTTTTAGTTGTGCTGGGCAACACAACTCGGAGGCTGTAGGTCAGCATGTTGAGCAACCGGCCGATGCCACTACCAGTATATGCCGGCGTTCGCACCCATAAAAAGGGGACCAAGTCGAACATGCTGTAACGGGTCGTCTCCTTGTCAGCAAGTCTTTGGCGCCCTGTGTTGAGTTCCACGCTGGCGGCAATAATCGTTGCCGCCCAGCCATTCGCCCGCAGATGTTTGGCGAGACTGAAGTGCCGCGTGCCGCCAGCGCCACCCGGCTCCTGGGCATAGTGATTGAACATCCAAACCTGTTTCATCTTCATGCGAAATGCAACAGCCCGGAAAGAATGGCTGCGGCTGCTTTGCCGTTTCCATACGGCGAAATGGTCATTCCACGGGTGCCCAGGGATTGACGCATTCGTGTTGCAATCTCAGCCCCGTGGCTTGGTGGCGCGAGGACATTCCAGCGCGCCTGCACCAGTTCGACCCATTCTGTTTCATCGCGTAGGGTGACGCATGGCACCTCATAAAAAAAAGCCTCCTTCTGTACGCCACCGGAGTCAGTGGCGATAAGTGCAGCGTTTTTTTCCAGCATAACCATGTCAAGATAGCCCACTGGATCTACGAGTTGCACATTCGGCGGTACCGTTATTTTGGAAGAGGTCAGGCAACCTTTAGTCCGTGGATGAAGCGGTAGGATTATGCGAAGAGCAAAATCTCGAAAGCCCTCAAAAATTGCTTTGAGTCGCTCAACATTATCCGTGTTTTCCGCACGATGAATGGTAGCGAGAACAAAGTGCTGCGGCTCGAGACCGAGTTCATCCAGAATCAGGCTGCACTGCTCGGCTTTGTTTCCAAAATAGAGAGCGACATCATACATCACATCACCGACACGTTGCACTTTGGCCCCCTCAATTCCCTCCAAGGCTAGGTGGCGCACCGCCCCTTCCGTGGGGGCAAACAACAGGCTGGCGCTGTGGTCGGTGAGGACCCGGTTGATCTCCTCCGGCATGGCCCGGTTGAAGGAGCGCAATCCCGCCTCCACGTGGGCGACGGGGATGTGCAGTTTGACTGCAGCCAGTGCGCCGGCGAGGGTTGAATCGGTATCGCCATAAACAAACACCCAGTCAGGCCGACTGGCGATCAGGACCTTTTCGATGGCCTCGATCATTCTTCCGGTATTCTGTCCATGAGTGCCGCCGCCTATGCCAAGATGGTGCGCCGGCCGCGGCATCTCCAACTCTGCAAAAAACACATCCGACATGTTGGCGTCGAAGTGTTGGCCGGTATGCACGACCTCCTCGACAACTCCATGGGCAGCAAATTCGCGGGACACCACGGAGGCCTTGATAAACTGTGGACGGGCACCTATTACGGTTAGAATTTTCATGATATCAACTTGCCCGTGAAAGGTGATCATAAAGTTCAATAAGCTTCCCTTCCTCTGATTTCCAATTAAACCGTTCTGCAACCGCTTCCTTTCCTCGCACCCCCATGGCTTCAGCCTCATCAGGCCGCTCCAGCAATGAGTCAATCGCACGACCTATTGCGGCTGAATCGAGAGGATCAACACAGATACCGCACTGGTGCCGATCGATAATTTCCCTCCACAGGGGAAAAGCGGAAGCGATAATAGGAAGACCTGTACTCATGTATTCGAACATTTTAATGGGGAGGGAATCGAGGAAATTCTTGGCGGGATGCAGCACCACCATGCCCCCAACAGCCTTGGACAAGATCTTTTTGACCCCTTCCCTGTCAACGAAACCGTGCGTATCGACACGATTCCATCCTGGATATGTCCTGACCTCTTCCTCCACAGAAGGTTCGAAAAAGTTCCCTGCCAACTGCAACCTGACATCCGAACGAACGTGTTCCATGGCGTGCACCATTTCCCGTATGCCGCGCAGTGCGGCGATGCCACCAATATAGCAGACATGAGGCTTTCTGTTTTCCCATGTTGTGGTGGGGACAGCGAGTTCTCCTAATATCGGAAAATTATTTATATCAACGGTCCGAGGATTCAAGTGCAGAAATTTGTCGCGAATGGCCGGTGTTGCCGTGACGATTGCATCGAACCTGCCACACACACGTGCTTCATAAAAAGCAAAAATGCGAGACAACAGCCATCGTGACAGCGGGTTCAAATACGGTTTTGAAAATATTTGTTTGGGTAGGTCTTCATGGGCATCGAAAATGACTTTCTTGCCTCTTTGTTTAAGTTTCAGGCCAATGGGTATCAATTCCGGGTCATGTAGGTGGTAGATTTCAGCATCGAGAACGACCGCCTTCTCTAAAAGCCGCTTTGAGGTCTGGCGCATACGCGTGATGCGCCCCTGCACTCTCCCGACATCGTCAATCGATACGCCCCTCTGAATCTCCGCGCCCTTGCTGTCCGCGACGACTAGGTGAACATCGTAGCCGGCTGCCGCCAGCGAGCAACATTGTTTCAGATAAATACGCGTATCGAAGCGGGAGTGAACAGATGTCAAATGACAAATTTTCAAGACTTGCCTCCTTCGCAGAAGCACGCAGATTCCGGCTTGATCATGGCGAGCACGAGAATAGAGAAAAAGAGGCCATGCGTCAACATCATGGTGAGAAGGTCGGTTGACGTCAACAGGGTAAAAACCGGCAGAATGAAGAGCGCGATAACCATACGAGCGTCCAGACGGGGGGCATAACTATCGAGAAAGGCGAACAGTGCACCAACAAGAACAGAATAGAGCATCACACCCCATATCCCTGCGTTCGCGTAGCCGCTACCTATCCAGCCGGTGTTTGCCGACATCTCCTCCCTGTTGAAATATTCCGAACCTATGAGATGAACGTACGGCAGATCAAACGGCGAATCAATCAGCCCGAGAGTCACCTTAGAGTCGGCCCAGAGATATTTTTCCGCGGTGGAATAAAAATCGAGATAATACCAGTTTAAGAAAGAAGGAACGAGGATAGCTCTACGTGCAAAAAGACTCGCAAACCAGCCTGAAAAACCACCTGTACCATGAAGTTGCAACCAAAGATCGATT
>JAVEYP010000071.1:0-7577 GCA_034003445.1 Desulfobulbus sp. | reverse complement strand
ACAGTTTCCACTTGACAAAAAAAGGGTGGCATGAGAATTTGGTTCTTCCAATTATGATACAAAGGTGGTGATTTGTTTGCCGACAGTATATTCAAAAGAAAATGAGTCCTTCGATTACCTGTTGAAAAGGTTCAAGAAGAAATGCGAAAAAGCCGCGGTCCTCTCCGAAATTCGGAAGAGACAGGCCTACGAAAAGCCGAGCGTAAAGAAAAAACGCGAAGCCAACGCTGCCCGTCGCAAAATGCTCAAGATTCAGCGCAGAATGCAGCGCTATATGAGGTAGCTGCCCGGTTTACCGCCCTCTTTTTTGTTTGGACCGTTGCAACAGGGATTCGTCCCTGTTTGCTTTTTTATAGTCAAAAAAAGGAGTTCAGATGGGTTTCATTGATTGGCTGATTCTGATAATGTTGGCAGTATCCGCGTTCATGGGCTATCGCAAAGGTATTGCCGCAATGCTGGTGCGCCTCGGTGGCGCAGTGGCGCTTTTTTTGCTGATTGGTCAAATCTTTCCCTTGGTGCGCAACGCGCTGATTGAAAACTTCAAGCTGGGCTTGGTTCTTTCCTGCATTTTGGCAGCGATTTTGATTATCGTGGCGGCTGTGGTTATTTTGGGACTTTTGGCAAAGATATTCACCAAAGCGCTGAAAGTGGTTCGCCTTTCCGCTGTTAATCGCTTTTTGGGCTTGGTGATGGGCTTTGTGAATGGTCTGGTGAGCGTCATTATTTTGATGGTGTTGCTGGATTATGCCCCCAAGCTGTCAGAACCCTTAAAAGACCACGCGAACCATCGGGTTTATGCTGCCATGGACGTTTTCAAGGAAGATATCTTCGACAACCTCAAAATGAACGAACACAATCGTTTTAACGAAATCAGGGAGAAACAGAAAAAAGACAATAACCAATCCGGACAAAACGAATGAACCCTCCCGAGCTTTTTGCCGATCTTGAATACACGAGGTTGGCGCATCAGGCACAGAACCGCTGTCACAGCGATTTGGGTCGGAAATTGGCTGCCGGTTTGAAACCCTTGGAGAAAAAAGAGGAAATTGAAGCCTCGCTGGCTTTGGTATCCGAACTGCAGGAGTGCTTGGGAATGGGCTTGGATAAAGACTTTTCCGAACTCAGCGACCTTCAGCCTCTTTTCACCGAAGCGCGGCATGCTCTGTTTGGTTTTGAAGAGTTTTTCCAAGTTTGGCAAAACGCACGCCTGGCAACGATTTTGGCAGAATCCGTTCCCAATCGTGATGATTTTCCCCGTCTGGGCAGGCTTTGGGGCAGAGTGTTGCCTCTCAAATGGATTTGCCAGCGCTTCGATGTCACTTTCGGCCCTGAAGGTGAAGTTCTTGACAGCGCTTCGCCAGAGCTGGCCCGCATCCGCAAACGGGAAGCAGCCTTGCAGCGCAGCATCCAAAAAACCATGCAGAGCATGTTGAACGACCCGCGCATGGAAGGAAATCTGCAGGATAGATTCATCACCCAGCGTGAAGGGCGCTATGTTTTGCCCGTGCGTGAAAGCGCCGCGCCAAACGTGCCCGGCATCGTGCAAAGCCAATCTGGAAGCGGCTCCACCCTCTTTATCGAACCCCAGGCTGCTGTGCCGCTGAACAACGAACTTCAGCTTCTAAAGCAGGAGGAAAAGCGGGAAATCCATCGCATTTTCACCGAATTCACCGCCCAGATTAAAGCCCAGGAGCGGGAATTGCTCCAAAACCAAAAGCTGATGTCGGAATTGGATTTCCGTTATGGCTGTGCCAGGCTTTGCGACGCGTTGGACGCAAAAGTCCCCATCATTGTTCAAAAGCCTGTGTTGAAGCTGATTGGCGCCCGGCATCCGCTGTTGATTTTGAGTTTGGGCACGCCAAAGAAGGTGGTGCCCTACGACCTTGAATTGGGCGAAGAAGCCAATGTAATCCTGCTTTCCGGACCCAACACCGGCGGCAAAACCGTGTTGATGAAATCCGCCGGATTGCTGACCCTGATGGCGCTTTCCGGCTTGCCCATTCCCGCGGACGCGGACAGCGAAATCGGCATATTCCATCAGGTTTTTGCCGACATTGGAGACGACCAAAGCATCGAAAACGCGCTCTCCACTTTTTCCTCACATCTCAGGAAAATAGCGCGTATGCTGGATTTGGCTGATGCCAACAGCCTGGTCTTGATTGACGAAATTGGCGCCGCCACCGACCCCCAACAGGGTTCCGCGCTGGCGCAGGCCATACTGGAACGCTTTACAGCTCTTGACTGCAAGGCAATCGTCACCACCCACTACACCACCCTGAAGATTTTTGCCGAAACGCATCCCAAATGCCAGAACGCCTCCATGCAATTCGACCTCAAAAACCTGCAGCCCACCTTCCGGTTTTCCACCGGTATTCCCGGCGACAGTTTTGCCATCGAAGTTGCTGCCTCGCTTGGGATTGAGCCAAAACTTGTGGAGCGTGCCAAATCGCTCAGCGGCACCCAAAACGTGGAATTCACCGAACTGCTCAAAAAGATGCAGGAAGAGAAAAAGGAACTGGGTCGCGCCACTTACGAATATCAGCTCAAAACCCGCAATCTGGAAGCGCGCATCAAGGAATTGGAGGAACGCGATTCCAAGCTGGAAGAGGAATTGCGCCAGCGCCGCCAAAAATTTATCCGTGAGCTGCAAACCGAATTGATTGCCCAGCAAAAGCTCTATCAAAAAGAACAGGAACACCTCAAACAGCTCGATCGTGAAGAACGCAAAGCGCTTTCGGAAAGAAAATTGCATGAACTTACTGACAAGCTCCAGCAAATTCGCAGTGAACTGGCGGAAGCCGGAATTTCGGCACACAAACCCGCCCGGGGAATCAAGCCCGGTGACAGGGTTTGGCTTGCTTCCTTCGAGGCCGAGGCCAGAGTTTTGGAAATCCAGGGCGAAAACGCGAGCGTGGATATGAACGGCATCAGTTTTCGGGTTCCGACCTCCGAGCTTTTTGAAGCGGAAGATAAACCCGATGAAAAACCTCCGGTGAATGCTCCCCGCGTCACAGCCACGCCCAAAGCCAGGCTGGAGATAATGGTGAGAGGTCTCACCTTCGACGAAGCCAGGCCCATGATTGATGAATTTTTGGATGATGCTTATTTGGCGGGCTTGCACAGCCTGCGCATTATCCATGGCAAAGGCACGGGAGTATTGCGAGACAAGGTGCGTAAATATCTGAAAAAGAAAGAGATGGTGATTTCGATGGAAACCGCGCCTCCAAACGAAGGCGGCACCGGGGTCACCGTGGTGAAAATATAAAAAATGGATAAAAGCCTGATCGAAGCGGTTCGCCGCGCGAACGACATTGTTGAAGTGGTGCAAAGCTATGTGCCGCTTAAACATGTGGGTTCAAATTGGCGCGGAATCTGCCCCTTCCACAACGACACAAACCCCTCCATGTATGTGAGCCAGCCCAAGCAAATCTTCAAATGTTTTGCCTGCGGAAAGGCGGGGAACGTGTTCACCTTCGTTCAGGAATATGAAAAGCTGACCTTCATCGAAGCGCTCAAAAAACTGGCAGCGCGGGTCGGAATCAATCTCCCGGAACACGAGAGAACCAAAACCGTTTCCACCAAGCGAGAGCAGCTTCTCGTAATCTATGCCACCGCCCGGGATTTCTTTGCCCAAAACCTCTTCCAATACGGTCAAAACGCGCTCAAATATCTTCAGGAACGCTCCTTCAGCCCCGAAACCGCCAAAACTTTGGAACTGGGCTTTTCCCTCAACAGCGAAAAAGCACTGCTGAACCACCTCCTCAAGGAAGGCCACGCGGTTTCACTTTTGAAGGAAAGCGGACTTTTTGGCAATTATTCCGGAAATCTGGTGGATTTTTTCCGCGGCAGGCTGATGTTTCCCATCCACAACAACATCGGCGAAGTGATTGCCTTTGGCGGCAGGGTTTTCGAAGGTGACGCCAAGATTGCCAAATATGTAAATAGCTCCGGCACCGAACTTTACACCAAGGGAAAAGAGCTTTACGGACTCTTTAAAACCAAATATGAAATCTCCAAAGCCGGCTCCGTGCTTGTTAGCGAAGGTTATTTCGACTTTTTGCGGCTCTACGAAAACGGCTTCCTGAATTCGGTTGCCTGTTTGGGCACGGCGATGACCGAAGACCAAATCTATCTCCTATCCCGCTATTCACCAAAAGTTTACATGCTTTTCGATGGTGACGCCGCCGGGATTAGCAACGCCGTGCGCGGAGCTCTGCTCTGTCTGGGCAAAGGCCTTGAAGCGCATATAGTTGAGCTTCCTCCCAAGCACGACCCGGACAGCTTTTTGCTGGAAAAGGGCGCGGACGCTCTGCGCGAGAGAATTACCGCCGCCAAGCCCGTTTTGCGCTTTATGGCGGAAATGGAAAGTAAAACTCCCGCCAGCGATAGGATTGACCAGGCTTTGGACGCTCTGCGCTCCCTGCGTGACCCCATCAAGCGCGAACTTTTCGCCCGTGATTTGGCAGAGGCTTTTGGAATTTCCACGCGAGCCGTATTTTCAAAGCTGCGCCGCACTTCCGCCGTTTCCAAAGCCCCGGAAACCGTGGCTCCGGCTCCCATTTTGGAAGAGAATTTTGAAGAGCGCCACGTTCTGATTTTGGCACTTCAAGATGAGGACGCGTTCAATCTACTTGCCCAAACCCTATCCCCGGATTATTTTAATAACAGACTGTATCGAGAACTTTTCAAACATTTAATGGCGGAAGCGGACGCAGATTCCATTTCGGAACCCGCCACACTTTTGGATAACATTGAAAACAAGGATTTAAGGGACCTTTTGGCAGAATTTCTTTTTTCTGAACCACCCCAAGTGGAGTTCGGGAAAGCCCTGGATCAAATCAGGCTGCGCAAGCTTCAGCGCGATATGCGGGATTTGGACCGCAGAATCCAGGCAGACCCGGAGGACATCCGTCTTTTGGAGGAAAAACGAAAACTGGCATTGACCTACCGCAGCCTTTCCAGAAAGGTTGTGAGGGGTCTTTTGATATGAGGGTCCCACCCACAATAAGGAGCATGTAATGATCACTTACAACGAATGCCTGAAAAAACTGGTTGACTTGGGCAAGGATTCTGGCTACATAACTTTTAAACAAGTGAACGACATACTGCCAAACAGCCCATTTTTTCTGGATAAGGTGGATGACCTTATCTTCGACCTCAGGCAGGACGGCATTGAAATCATCGACGAGACTGAAAAAAGGCTCACCAAAGGCTCCGCTTTGGCAAAGCCGGCACCTCCCAAAAAATTCAAGTCCAAACGCTTTTACGACGACCCCGTGCGCATGTATCTGCGCGAGATGGGACGCGTTCCCCTGCTGGATCGCGAAGGCGAGGTGCGCGTTGCTCAAAAGATTGAAACATATCAGAAAATGATAAATCAAAACGTGTTCAAATCCGGCTCCACACTGCGGGAAATGTTCAACTTTCTGCATCGCTATCGCGAACGCCGCGTCCGGCTCGAACAAATCTTCAGGGTCAATATCGGCACTTGGATTGATAAAAAACAGGATACCACCATCGTCGATCAATTCCGGGACGTGCTCAAAACAAACGAGATAACCTTCGACAAGGTGGGAACCATTCTGGATAGCTGCGACTATGATGACGACGGCAACGCCAGCCGCCAGGAAGAAATCGACGCTCTCCGCAAGGAAATCATCGACCGCTTCAACGAGCTGGCTTTCAATGAAAAACTCATCAAACGCATGGTTTACCGTGTTCGCTCCCTGGTGGAACGAATCGAGGAAAGCTATACCAGCATCACCGACCTCACCCGCATCAAACGCTATACCATCGATGAAATCTGCACCTACGGGCGTCGCGCCAAAAAATCCGACGAAGATTTTGAAGAAGTTCGCCACGAAACCGGTGTTGACCCCGCGGTTTTTGTGGAAACCCTCCGTAAAATTAAAAACGCCCGCCGCAAAATCCGCCGTGTGGAACTGGAAACAAAGATGACGGGCAACGACCTCATCTTCCTGCTGCGCGAGATTGACCGCGCCGAACGCAACAAGGAAAAAGCCCAGAACGAGATGATTGAGGCCAACGTGCGCCTGGTGATTTCCATCGCCAAACGTTACAATAACCGCGGACTCGAATTTTTGGACCTCATCCAGGAAGGAAACACCGGCCTCATGCGTGCCGTGGAAAAATATGACTATCGCAAGGGCTTCAAATTTTCCACCTATGCCACCTGGTGGATTCGGCAGGCCATCACCCGCGCCATCGCAGACCAGGCCCGCACCATCCGCATTCCCGTCCACATGATTGAATCCATCAACAAAATTAACCGCACCAGCAGAAGACTTCAGCAAAAACTGGGTCGCCTGCCCTTCCCAGAGGAAATCGCCGAGGTTTTGGACATGCCTCTGGATAAGGTCAAATCCATCCTCTCCATCTCCAAGGAACCCGTTTCGCTGGATAAACCCATCGGTCACGATTCCGAAGATTCCATTTTGGGCGATTTTATCGAAGACCGCACCATCATCAGCCCCGAACGCCTGGCAGAACGTTCTCTCTTGAAAAAACAGGTGGATGAAGTTTTGAAAACTCTCACCACCCGTGAAGAACGTGTGATTCGCCTGCGTTTTGGCATCGACGATGGCTATCACCGCACCTTGGAAGAGGTTGGGAATATCTTCCAGGTCACTCGTGAACGCATCCGCCAAATCGAGGACAAAGCTCTCAAAAAACTCCGCCATCCCACCCGCGCGGCTGTCCTGCAACAGTTCATGGATAATTTTCATGTGAAATAGGGGCGAAGCCAGATAAGACCACAGCGTGGTATCTGAATGTTTATGCCGGGCTTATCATCTGCCCGGCTCTTTTTATAGGTTTCACACGTGTTTCTCAAAATTCCTCCACCAAGGCTTCATAACTCGTCACCGGGGGCAGATAACCCGCTTCCACGGCGTCTTTCACCGTGATGCAGGGCAATGCCTGTTCCGTGATTTGAGCGCGTGTGAGGGTCGCCAAATCGAGTCCCAGTGAGCGCGCCATGCTCCACATCATTTTGTTATAGGCATTATACCAATTCATCAGGGGTTTATCCCAGTTATCCAATGCGGAATTGAACAGCTTCACGTAAACCTTCAAATCGTTGCGGAAACCCGGGGAAGGGTCCAATGCCTTCAAATTGTGGTTCACCTCGCCGAACCGCTTGTTGGCAATGCTGGGTCGGTTCTTAACCGAACTTTACCATATCCAATGTGGACATACCTGTAAAATAAGGAGTTAGCTGTTTTATGGTCACTACACCAGTTGACGTTTGGTGATTTTTCTTTTAATTGGATTAGGATTTAATTTGAGGGCAGAGTAGATTTCTTGGTGGCATTCTTCCGGAGTGCTTGTATCCAGGATGGTGATGGTTTTTTTGTCTTTGGTTTGCATGCTTGTGAGAATGAGCTGATGTGAGCGCATTATTTGCCGCAACCTACTCCAAGACAGATTGATTCCTTGGTGGTTTAGTTTGTATCTTACGGCATGGACTATATGATAAGCAAGGACGCTGATAAAAAGATGTGCTTCGGCACGGCAACAGCTGATCCTGCCTTGTTTAAAAAATGGGGGAATGCCAA
>JAVEYP010000070.1:0-7667 GCA_034003445.1 Desulfobulbus sp. | reverse complement strand
GTGGACAGCGGGAGGTCCAGGGTTTCCATGGCATCGAAGCGACGGTAGGCGGCGCGCAGGCCCAAGCCGCTGGCCGGGATGGTCCCCAGGCCGCGCCACTCGCTGTCTACCGACGAAAAGACCGTGTCCATCAGCTGCCGGGCGCGTCCATTGCCCTCTGCGGTTACCACCCGGGAATAGCAGTTGTCAACCACGGGCGCAGCCGCGTTTATCTGGCGGATCAGGCTGAGCAGGCCGGCAAGGATGTCTGCCGGCTCAAAGCCAGCCACTGCGCAGGCCAGGCAGTAGCGTTGCGCCAACGGCCAATAGGCATCGGCGCCGATGATGGCGCTCACGTGGCCGGGGCAGAGCAGACCGTCCACCTGCAGCTGCGGATCGTCGAGCAGGGTCTCCAGGGCCCGGGGCATGGTCTTGTTGGCCGGGATGATGAGGAAATTCTCCAACCCCTGGCGTTCGGCCTCAAGGATGATGGCGGCGATGGTCGGCGCGGTGGTCTCAAAGCCCACGGCCGGAAAGACGACCGTGCGTTCCGGCTCGCGGGCAGCGATGGTGAGCGCGTCCATAGGTGAGTAGACGATCTCCACACGGGCGCCTGCACCCCGGGCATCGGCCAGGGAACCCTGACTGCCCGGCACGCGAATCAGATCGCCGAAGGTGGCCACAATCACGCCCTCGCGCCGCGCCGCAGCGACAAAAGCGTCGATGTGGCCGGCCGGGGTAACGCACACCGGGCAGCCCGGACCGGACAGCAGCTCCACCGTCTCAGGCAGAAGCGAGCGGATGCCGTGACGGAAGACGGCCATGGTGTGCGTGCCGCAGACCTCCATGATGCGTACCGGCCGCGTTGCCTCGCGCCTGATTTCGGCCACCAGCGGCGCGGTGATCTCGCGGCTGCGGAACTCGTCGGCGCACTTCATTCCGGCGCGGTCGGCAGACGCCCCTGGGCCTCGAGCACCTCGGCCATTTGGCGCATGAGACGAAGGTTTTCCTCGGCATCCTCCGCGGTCAGGGTGCGGATGGCAAAGCCGGCATGGATGATCACGTACTCACCCGCCTCCGGGACCCGGTCGACCATCTCCAGACAGATCTCCTTGCAGATACCGTCCATCTCGACCAGGGCCACCTGGGCATCGAACAGGTGGTTGTCCGGAGCACGCAGCTCGACCACCTGCATGGGTATGGCTAAACACATGGGTTGCCTCCTAGGTAGGCCTGGCCAAGACTGATACCGCCGTCGTTCATGGGCACCAGTTCGCCGGCGTGCACCGTGAACCGATGTTCGGTGAGTGCCTCGACCAGGGTTTCAAAAAAGAGTTTGTTCTGCATGCAGCCACCGGTGAGTGCCACTGCGGTCAGGCCGGTGCGGTCGCGCAGAGCTTTGAGCAGGGCGGTGCAGCCATCGACCAGCCAATGGTGAAAACGTAAGGCCAGCAGCGGTATTGGCTCGCCACCTTGCAGGCCGGCGAGCAGTAGGGGGCCGAGCGGCGCGGAGTCGAGCACGAGCAGCCCCTCTGCTTTGGAAAGGGTTACCGGGTAGCGGCCGACCAGGGGCCCGGCCGGGACGCGGCGCGCCTGATCTTCGAGCAGCATCGCCGCCTCGCCCTCATAGCTGCTCGTTGCACACAGGCCGAGCAGGGCCGAGACCGCATCGAACAGCCGGCCGCAGCTCGAGGTGGGCGGACAGTTAAGGCCGCGCTCGATCATCTCACCGAGGAAAGCCTTGCGCTGCGGGTCGATGGCCTGCAGGGCGGGCAGCTGATTGCACTCGTCAAGTACGCTTTTGCCAAGGCTACAATACAAGAGGGCCAAGGCCATGCGCCAAGGCTCGCGCGCCGCCCTATCGCCGCCCGGCAAGGCAAGGTGGGCGAGCCGGCCAAGTCGCTCGAAGCCAGACCGATCTGCCAGGTAGATCTCGCCGCCGAACACCGTGCTGTCGCCGCCGTGACCGGTGCCGTCCAGCACCAGGCCGAGCACCGGCCCGTCCAGGCCCGCTTCGGCGAGCACTGCGCCAACGTGGGCGTGATGGTGCTGGATGGTGGTGCAGGGCAGACCCAGGGAGCGCGCGTAACGGCTGCTCAGATAGTCTGGATGCAGGTCGCAGACCACCCGCGGAGGCGTGACCTCAAGCACCCCCTGCAGGTGGGCGATGCTCTCCCGGTAGAAATCGTAGCACTCCGGTCCGGTCAATTCACCAATATGCTGGCTGAGATAGGCTTCATCGTGGCGGACGATGCAGAAGCTGCTCTTCATCTCCGCGCCACAGCCAAGGATGTCATGAGTCGAACGTTGCAGCGGGATGGGTACCGGCGAATAGCCGCGCGCCCTGCGCAGCAGCCGGGGCCGGCCAGCCATCACCCGGGCCACCGAGTCGTCCACCCGGGTGACGATATCCCGGTTGTGAAATAGGAAAAAGTCGGCCAGGCCCTTGAGCCGACCAAGCGCCTCATCGTTGCCAGTACAGATTGGCTCGTCGCTGCGGTTACCGCTGGTCATGACGAGTATGGCCGGGGCCTGGCCCTCATCAAGGAGCAGGTGGTGGAGCGGTGTGTAGGCCAACATCACGCCAAGCACCCCTAGGCCCGGGGCCACACCCTCGCTGACCCCTTCTGCCCGGCGCCGGTCCAGCAGCACAATGGGGTGCTCTGGAGAGACAAGCAGGTCGGCCTCGACTGGCGACACCTGGCAGAGGTGTTCCGCAGCCGCCAGATCCGCGATCATAACTGCCAGCGGCTTGGTCGGCCGTCGCTTGCAGGCGCGCAGGCGGGCCACCGCCTCGTCCGAGCCAGCATCCACGGCCAGATGGAAGCCGCCGAGCCCCTTGATGGCTACCACCGCGCCTGTGCTCAGGGCCGCGGCCGCCTGTTGCAGAGCATCCCCGGGGAGCAAGGCGCCTTCAGCGTCATGCCAGGAGAGTTGTGGCCCGCACACCGGGCAGGCGTTGGGCTGGGCGTGGAAACGACGGTTCAGGGGATCGTGATACTCGTCTCGGCACGCGTCGCAGAGGGTGAACACGTGCATTGAGGTGTTCGGTCGGTCGTAGGGAATCTGGGTGACAATGGTGAAGCGCGGGCCGCAGTTGGTGCAGTTGGCAAAGGGATAGCGGTAACGGCGGTTGGCCGGATCACGGATCTCGGCCAGGCAGTCGGTGCAGACCGCGATGTCCGGGGCGATCTGCGTGTTCGGCGTTCCGCTGCGGTCGCTCCGAAGGATACAGAAGCCCGTCCCATCCGGGGGATCGGCTGGCTTTACGCTTACCTCGCCAATGCGCGCCACTGGCGGTGCCTCGGCGCGCAGACAGGTCACGAATTGCTTCAACACCTCAGCCGAGCCGGCCACATGGATGTGGACGCCCTCACCGTTATTGGCCACGGTGCCGGCCAGGCCGAGTCGCAGGGCCAGCCGGTAGACAAAGGGCCGAAAGCCCACGCCCTGGACCATGCCGCGCACAACAATCCGACAGGCTGTGTGCTGGGTGTGGACAGGGTGCATGGCTCAGTATGTGGCTCGGTCGGTGTGGTTGGTTGCGATCGCTTGTGCCCCTATGGTCGATCCCCCTCAGCCGTGGCAGTTTAGCAATAAGCAAACCCCACGACCATCTCTTTTTACAGAAAGGCCATTCCGTCCAAACGCGACCGATTAACCCTCGGCCAGGGCTTGCCGGCGGATTTCCCGGTAGCGCTTTGAGTTGACCACCTTCCGCTTCTCCAGGTCCTCAATCTCCTCACGGCTGAGGTGCACCAGGCCGCAGACCGGGCAGGAGAGGTCCATGTCGGCATGGGCGGCCCGCTGTTTGAGTTCATCGACGGTCATGTGGCCGACAAAGCCGCAGGCGCTGCCCGGCGCCTCGACGCGGACCAGGCGGCGATTCGGATGCTGTTGCTGTTCGTTCATGAGTGATCCTCGGTAGAGAGGCTGGTTGAGCGGCGCAGCACGCGCACGGGTGCGCCGCTTGAGTCATGGATGGTCACAAGCAGGGCGGGCCCGCCGTCCAGGCGGTGCGTGGCGCAGCTCATTCACGGGTCATAGGCTCGCAGGGCCATCTCGATACGGTTGAGGATCGTCTCATCACAGGCCCCGTGACAAATCAGCCGGCTGGCCGCGTCGCGCACGCTCAGGTTCATGGCCGCGACGTTGTGGGTGGTGCCAACAATCAGGTTGGCCCGGGTAATGCACCCGCGCCCGTCGGTCTCATAATCGTGGATCAGGGTGCCACGCGGCGCCTCCACGTGACCGACGCCACGACCGGCACGGGGTACGGCCGGGGTGCGCACGTCCCGGTCAAGGATGCGGTCGTCGGCGAGCAGTTCTGCCACCCGCTCGCTCGCGTAGACCAGTTCGATAAGGCGCGCCCAATGGTGCAGCAAGGTGGCCTGGGCGGGCCGGCCGAAGCGGGCACGGAACTCCTGCAACTCGGCCTGGGCGCGCGGAGTACCGATGCAGTCGCAGACATTGAGCCGCGCCAGGGTGTTGACCCGGTACACGCCCCGAGGCGCGATCGGGTCGAGCGAGAAACCCTCGCCCCAGCTTTCGGCATAGACTGTCTTGGCAAGCGACCAAGGCTCGCTCAACTCGCGCAGGTGATGCCCATAGTCTTCAGCCGCGAACTCCCTAACAGTGCCGTCAGGCCGCATAAGTCGCAGCCGACCCGAGGCGAGGCGCAGGCAGCCCTGTTCATCCACGGTGCCGAGGAAGCCGGTGGTTACCTGGCCGGGCTGGTCAGCAGCCGCGCACTGGTCCAGCACCCGCTCGCGGGCAAAGTCGAGGGCAAACAGGCCAAAGTCGAGCAGGCGGGCCGCGTCGACCAGCAGTTCGCGCCGCTCGTCCCGGCCCAGCGGCCGGGAAAAACCGCCGACCACGCCGGCCACCGGATGCACCGCCTTGCCGCCCAGGCGGGCGAGCATGTCCTGACCGAGCCGGCGCATGCGCGCCACCCGCGCGGCCAACTCCGGCTCCTGCCGGGCTAGGCCGATCACGTTGCGCACCCGGTAATCGCAGTCCGCACCGAGCACAAAATCCGGGGCGGCAAGGAAAAAGAAGTGAAGGATCTTGTCTGGAATGTGGGCCAGCACCAGGCAGAGCTCGCGCAGCAGGCGGCCGGCCCGCGGCGGCTCAACGCCGAAGCAGCCGTCAATAGCCCGGGCAGCGGCCAGATGATGCATCCACGGGCAGATGCCGCAAATACGGCTGACAATGCGCGGTATCTCTTCAGCCGGCCGGCCGACAACAAACTGCTCGAAGCCGCGCAACGCGGTTATTTCCACCCGGGCGTCGTCGACCGTGCCGGAATCGTCGAGGCGGATGCGAATGCGGGCGTGGCCCTCGATGCGGGTCACGGCATTGATGGTGACGACTTGAGCCATGATCCTCCAGTGAACGTAAACAATTTCAGCGCGATCTGGGCGTGGGCCGGATCAGGACGTGGGCTCCACAGAAGCGGAGCAGGGAGCGGCGGTCCACCACACTGCGTCGGTCCACGCCTTGGCCGGCTAGGCCGTTCATCATGTCGAGCAACGGGTTGCCACCGGGCCGCACCGGCCCGTAGCAGCCCCGGCAGGGCATGCGCACGCGAACACAGAGCGGTGCGCCGCTGCCTCCGCAGCCACCCGCGGTCATTGGCCCCATGCACAAAAAACCCTGTTCGAGCAGACAGCGCATCTGCGCCAATTCCTCGTTCGGCTCCCCATCGGCGTTTTCGAGAAAGCGACGTGCGATCCGGGTCGCCGCCCTGCCCTCGCGCCGCGTCGGACAGGTCTCGCACACGCTTTTACCAAACATGGCGGGCAGTTCACCGTCCAGTACGGCGATGATGGCCGCTTCGATGGCCTCTGGGCGTGGCGGGCAGCCGGGTAGGCAGAGGTCTGGCTGCACCAGTTCGTCCACTGCATACACGCGCTCCAAACAAGAAGGTGTCTGTAGCGGAACCGGACCGCAGTCAGCGAACACGGCCGCCCTGATGACGGTCTGGGGCTGCTCGTTAGCCAGGGCCGGGATACCGCCGTGGGTCGCGCAGGTGCCAAGCGCAATTAGGGTCTGGCAGGAGCGACGCAGAGCACGCAGCACGGCCACCTGCTCTTCGTTGGCCACGCCGCCTGAGACCAGGCCAAGGTCTGCCGCGGGCAGCTCCGGTTCACCGCCCTCCCCTGCCCAGTGCGTGTACTTATTATCCATGAGCAGCGGGAAATGGACAATCTCCATCCGCTCAAGGAGCGGCAGCAGGGCCTCACCCAAATCGATCAGGCTCATTTCGCAGCCGGCGCAGCTGTGCAGCCATTCGCAGGAGAAGGTCGGCTTCACGGCGTTGCTCCGGTGTCGGCCGCGGCCGGGTGTAACTCGGCTGCCTCACTCAGGCGAACAAGGCGGTCGTTCATCTGACGGAAGGCCTCGACCAGCCGTTCCGACTCAGCCGAACTCACCCACACCAGCTGAAACCGCTCCGGTTCGTATCCTAGGTCCTCCAGGGTTTCCTCAATCACCTCAGCCCGGGCAAGGGCTATCTCATTACCGCGGATGTAATGGCACTCGCCCAGATGGCAGCCGATGATCATCACCCCGTCCGCACCACGGTCGAGCGCGTGCACCACCATTTCCGGGTGGACCATGCCCGAGCACATCACCCGGATGATACGCACCGAGGCGGGATAGTGCATGCGTGAGATGCCGGCCAGGTCCGCGGCCGAGTACGAACACCAGTTGCAGCAGAAAGCGATGATGCGCATCTCCCGGCTCACACCACCTCCTCCGCGGACTGGATCGGGTCATCAGCCAGGGCCGCGTCGATCTGCGCCTCGATCTGCTCGTAGGTGAAGCCGCTGACCACCACGCCCCGCTTGGGACAGGCCGCCTGACAGATACCGCATCCCTTACACAGCACCTGGTCGATATCCACGGTCTTGCGCAGCTCGCCAGCCGAATCCCGGTACTCGGCCAGGGTGATCGCCTGATAGGGGCAGCCCTCAATGCACAGGCCGCAGCCGTCGCAGTGTAGCAGATCGACCAGGGCGGTATGCGGCTCAAGAGCGATCTCACCGCGGGCCAGCAGCCGGCCGGCCCGACCCGCCGCGGCCAGGGCCTGGCTGATCGACTCCTCGAGCGGCTTGGGGTAGTGGGCCAGGCCGGCGACGAACACGCCATCCACGTGAAACTCCACCGGCCGCAGCTTGGCGTGCGCCTCCTGAAAAAAGCCATCGGCGTTGAGCGGCAGCTTGAACAGGGAAGCTAGGTCGCTGGCGTCCGGACTGGCCAGGATGGCGCTGGCGAGGATGACCATGTCCGCGAGGATCTCGAGCGGTCGATGCAGCACGTGGTCCCAGACACGCACGAGCACCCCGTCGCCCTCGCGGCTGACCTGGGGCGGACCGTGCTCCTCGTAGTTGATGAAGATAATGCCCATCTCGCGCGCCTGGTTGTAGATGCGCTCGCGCTGACCGTAGGTGCGGATGTCGCGGTAGAGGATGTAGATGCGGCGCGACGGCGCCTCCTTCTTCAATTCAATGGCACTCTGGATTGAGTGGGTGCAGCAGGATTTGGAGCAGTAGGGCCGCAGTTTGTTACGCGAGCCCACGCACTGGATGAACACGAACGATTTTCCGCTGGCCACCCGAATCTCGTTGTGCATGTGCAGTTTGTCGAACTCGATGGAGGCAACCACCTTGGGGACCTTACCGTAC
>JAVEYP010000069.1:0-7677 GCA_034003445.1 Desulfobulbus sp. | reverse complement strand
CAATGGCTGCCAGGGCCACCTTCGCCTTGAAGGCCGCTGAATGGTTCCGTCGCGTTCCTTTTGCCATGTTCTGCTCCTTGTTATGCCCATCTCAGGGCGTTACGGGTAGCAGATTTTCCACTTAACGACTTGTCCAATTTTTGCGAGACCACCTCTCTTTGTTACTGGTCAATTTGATCAGCGGAAGAGTCACCTGGCTGTCATGCAACGAGGCAGAGGTGACAAGGACGCTGATCGGCAGGCCGATATCATTGGTATCCAGATGCAGCTTGTAGCCGTTCCATGATGTTTTGTAGCCTTGAGCATTCTTTTTGGTCCCACGGTCACAGACCGTCGGTAGCTCGCCGATAGCCTCCTCAGTCGTCTGCTGCACCTGGCGATCCAGTCGCTTCAAAGGCGCCGTCTCCCGTTATTCGCCCTTGGCGGGACGGCCTCGTTTGCGGGGAGGCTTGGGCTCTTTGGCAACCTTCTTTGCCGGTTTCTCGCGACCAACAATCGCTGTGGAATCCCGGCTTATGTGATGGACAAGTCCATGCGACAGGTATTCTGCCACCAAGGCATCATGCACCACGTTGCCCAAACTGCCGGTGGCTAATGCAGCGAAGGCCCGTGAAAAGATGGCCTCCGACGACAAGGAACCTGCAGTTCCAAATCCGCATATCCTACGCAGGTTGGTTGCCGATTGCAGGTCGCTGGCCGTCGGGCAACGATAGAGCGCCTTGGCCACGAACGCGCGGGCTAAAGATTGGCGATCAAGAGGTTTGCGACCGGGATACCGACACCAACCGCTTTTCCTGTTCGGTAAGCAGCGTTGGCAAACATTCGTTCAGATGGGGGAACCGACTTCTATGGACACGCCCCATCAACCATGCTCTTTTTTCCGTGAGCTTCATGGTGTTCTTCCTGGCTCTGTTTTGCTTGATACAAAACTTTACCGAGAAACGTCATGAAGTTCAATTATTTCATATTGTTATATTGATGCTGTCTTGCGACTGAACCGCTCGGTCGCGGTTAATTCTCGTCATTTTACAAAAGGCTCCACAACTATCCTTAAAGATAAGAACCCTCATGGAGGATATTTCAAAACATAAATAGCTATTTTTCTGACAACATCTCCTCAGAACTATGCCTACTATAGCAGTATTTAGGAACGGCAAAAGGTGTACAATACACCCGCTGCGTGGACACTCCGTCTAAAAAAAGGTGAGGGGCCATGAGTATGGCCTCTGGTCCTTCCAGCATTGTGGGCTGTCTACAAACGGATTTCTTTGCCATTTACAGCGAGGAACAGATGGTCCTGCTTTTCCAGACTTGACCGACTGCCCACGAGCAGATAAATTCAGTTTAAAAAAAATATTCCGGCTTCTCAACCGTGTGTCATATTTGACGGATGGGCGTGAATTCCTTGGCCTTACTCGCCAGGGTTTGAGTCAGCCAAAGTTCATGGGGACGTTCTGTCCGTATCAAGCGAGTAAACCATGATGTCCCAAGGGGGCTATAGTCAAAGCCCCACTCTGGGGCATATCCCTTACTGTTCACGACCTCCCCTTCTTTTAGTGTGGCATTGTTCCCTCTTCACATCAAATCCATCCTCAATGAAGAGGGGCTAAACACTGATGATCAGTTAGAATAATACCGTCCATGCCGACCTCAAAGGCCCGGGTGATCAGGTCACGGGCGCAGCGCACGCTGCACGAGGACTTTTCGCTGGTACGACCATGGGTTTCCAACAGCATGTAATGCTTCGATCAAAAAAGTGCGTTCGTTGTGCGGTAAAAAGCCCAGGAGCCGGAGTGACAACTAGAGCCCTCTTCGTAGCAATCCATTCGCATGCCCTTTTTAGACTCGGCATGGTATACATGTTGCCTGTCTTTCTTCGAGAATCTCTTTCAACTTTATTCAGAGGAACACACCACTATGAAAATGCTCGCAGGGTATCCCTATCCACTGGGCGCCACATTTGATGGTATTGGCACCAACTTCTCTCTCTTTTCCGAAATTGCCGAGCGTGTCGAACTCTGCCTTTTTGATGAAAACAACAACGAGACGCGCCTTGAGTTGGACGAGATCACAGGAAATTGCTGGCATGCCTATCTGCCCTCTGTGGAGCCAAGCCAGCGGTATGGATATCGGGTGCACGGCCCCTGGGAACCTTCGGCCGGCCATCGCTGCAACCCTGCAAAACTGCTACTCGACCCCTATGCCAAGGCCTTAACAGGCCGCATCGAATGGAACGAAGCCCTTTTCCCCTATGAATTCTCAAAAGGGCCCGAACATCCGAGCGATACCGACAACAGCCCTTTTCTCCCCCGCTGTTTGGTGCATCAACCCTATTTCGACTGGAACGGCGACCGCCAGCTTCGTATCCCCTGGCAGGATACCATTATCTATGAAACCCATGTGAAGGGCCTGACCATGACGCACCCGGGTGTCCCCGAGGAGCTCCGGGGCACCTACGCGGGCCTGGCCCATCCCGTCATAATCACTTATCTCAAAGAACTCGGTATAACTGCCGTAGAATTGATGCCCATACATCAGTTTATCCATGACAACCATCTGATTGAGCAGGGACTCAGGAATTACTGGGGTTATAACTCCATCGGTTTTTTTGCCCCCCATGATGAATATGTCGCGGACTCACGGCCTGGCGCGGCCATAGGCGAGTTTAAGCAGATGGTTAAAGCTCTGCATCAGGCCGGGATCGAAGTTATTCTCGATGTTGTCTACAACCACACTGCCGAGGGCAATCATTTGGGGCCGATGCTGTCGTTGAAGGGCATCGATAACTCTTACTATTATCGTGTGACCGAAGATAAGAGTTTTTATATGGATTACACCGGTTGCGGCAACAGCCTCAATATGCGCAGCCCCCATGTCCTGCAGATGATCATGGATTCCTTGCGCTACTGGATTCTCGAGATGCATGTTGATGGCTTCCGCTTCGACCTAGCCTCGACTCTGGCCCGTGAGCTCCATGACGTCGACAAGCTCTCGGCTTTTTTTGATATTATCCAGCAGGATCCGGTTATCAATCAGGCGAAACTGATTGCTGAGCCCTGGGATATTGGTGAAGGCGGGTATCAGGTCGGAAATTTCCCATCGGTCTGGACCGAGTGGAACGGTAAGTTTCGCGACTCTGTGCGTGATTTTATCAAAGGAGAAGGATGGACCTTGCAGGAGTTAGCGTCCCGCTTTACCGGCAGCTCCGATCTTTATGAAAACTCTTCCCGGCTGCCGTTTGCCTCCATCAATTTTGTCACGGCTCATGATGGCTTTACCTTAAGAGACCTAGTCTCCTACAACGAAAAACACAATGAAGCGAATGGAGAAGACAACAAGGATGGCGAACAGAACAATCGTTCGTGGAACTGTGGAGTCGAAGGACCAACCGACGATCCAGCCATCCTGGCCTTGCGGCAGCGACAGTCAAGAAACTTCCTGGTGGCGCTCATGCTGTCGCAGGGAGTCCCGATGCTGCTGGGCGGCGACGAAATGGGACGGACCACACAGGGGAACAACAACACCTACTGTCAGGACACTGAGCTTTCCTGGTACGACTGGGCGACGGTTGACGAAGAACTGTTGGCGTTTAGCCGGTCGCTTATCCAGTTCCGTAAGGACCATCCGACCTTCCGCCGGCGCGGCTGGTTCCAGGGAAAACCGATCCGAGGCAGCGAAACAAGAGATATTGCCTGGTTTACTACCAACGGCCAAGAGATGAGCGACGAGGACTGGCACAATGACACCAAGGCCGTGGGGGTTTTCCTCAACGGCGAGATCAAGAAACCTGACGGACATACCGAAGCCGTGACCGATGACGATTTTTATCTCGTGATTAACACCTGGCATGAACCGTTGAGCGGTTTTCTTCCCGATTCTCAATGGGGAGAGAAGTGGCAGGTTGCCTTTGATACGGTCTCGGGTTGGGACGAAAAGAGCGACAAAGTCTTTGCGGCTGGGGAAAAGATCGAAATCGAGGGCCGGTCTTGGACTGTGCTACGTGCCATCAAAGAAGAGCAAAAGCCTGAATAAGTCGCTACAAATCTGTCCGTTCCTACCGGACAGATTTTCCGGAATTCCAGGACGACTAAGCCAACCAGATTGAAGGATGTCAACTACCTCGCTTTTATAATGGCACCATCATAAAAGCGGGGTAGTCTTTTTCGCACGGACCCGAGACACTCCCAGTAATTTCTGGTTAAGATTTTACATCTTGCCCTTTAGATAAAAAAAGCACACAATATAAAGAATTTAAAAAAGAAATACACGGTGGCCTCGTTATGTTTTTTGCAGGTTTGCTTTTGCGACGTTAGGCCGTAAGGATCAGCTCAGCACAGGCCCTAGTAAGCGCCTAAGCAATACTAAGTTGAACCACACCTCATAGGCGCGGCCCAACCCATATCGCATGTTCCCACGCCTCGACGTTCCCCGTGTTCGTGCTCGCCTTCCTACAGGGTTTTTCTTTGCCCAGACAAGCCAGATTGAGATAAATATCCAACGGATGAGTAGGTTCGTTGGGGTAGATAGGAGACGCTGACGAGTCATTTCTCCCTGCAGGGGCTCCGTTAACGGAGCGAGGATTTTCGTCCTGATACCACGTAGACAACAGGTACTGGGCATGCGGCCACCCTGTTTCCTGGAGACGGTCTTTGGCCATCTTTGCGTAAGAAGCACCATGGAACCCTTCTGTTAGGGTTTCTCAGAACAGAAACTTCCAGATGGATACACTCAGAAAGGGCATCAGAATTGCAAGTAAATTTTAAGTTTTCGAAAACCTGCATAGGGCAAGGTTTCGATGCTCAACAAACCCGGAGGATTAAGATGAAACGTTTAATGGTTATGCTAACCTTGGTCGCGGTTGCTCTCTTTGCTACGCAAGCGTTTGCCGCGGACAAAGAGGCTATTAGTAAAAATGTTGATGCAGTTGTTGCTGCCATTAATGGCGGCAAGGATGCCGCTAGTTTCGCCGCTGATGCCTACACGCCCTATGCGTTTATCATGGAAGCGGATGGCAAGCTGATAGTACATCCGACTCTGGATGGAAAGGATCTCAAAGTGGAAGGTATGCCAATCTATGAGGCAATAATGGCTGCAACTCCTCAAGGCGAGTGGGTTACCTACCAATGGGCAGACAAAGAAAAAAATACCTACATCAAACGAACCAATAATAATTTAATTGTAGGTAGTGGATATTGAGAGGTAAATAATAGGTTTATTTCCCTTGGAAACTCCCCAGAGCTGGGGAAGCCGTAAATTTTGATCATTCCTGTAAAACACCTTAGCCTCCCGCCTCGTGAATCATTTAAAGACACGAGAAAGGAGGCTAGTGTTTTTTGGTAGTGTTTGCGTACTTTTTTACTGGATCTCCCAAGCTAAACTAGCAAACACTGACTTGGTACAGAAAAAGTGGAGAAAAAGTTAAGAGCGTTTAATCTGCTCTGGGGAGGTGTTCCCATGGAAAAAACGGCTCTTCGTCGATTCAGGTGGATTTGAGAAGAAGCTGGATAGGTGCTGCCAGCAGGTGGATGATGCTGATGAACGCGTCATCGTTTCTGTATCCCCTGGCCCGGCATTTGGCGACCTGGAAGATGGAGTTGAGCGCCTCGATGCGAGCGCTGCTGTGGCCTGAATTCCAGCGAGCAAGGATTGGAACCTGCCTTCCTTGTCCTTCCATAGATGGACACTGCGCGTCATTTGCGCATCAATGCCACCTTGCTACCGCTTCTGGACACGCAACAACTCTTCAGCCCGCTCCCATGCACCGCTTTGTTCAGGCATCTGCTTAAAATCACCTCGCACCATTTTCAGTGCATTCCTTTCTTGTTCAATTTCTTTTCGAGTCCTTACTCCCAGACGCCGGAGGATCGGTAGTGGGGGACACCATCCCTGGACAGCATGCTGTGCTAAGAAGCCTGTGACCGCGATGCTGAGATAGAACCATTTCCTATGGTGAAATTTTCCCAGCAAAACACCACTCAAAGCCAATAACGAGGCGTTGAGTTCCAGTATTCTTTCTACATCCCATTCGCTGTCCAATTCAGTAATGCGGCTGTTAATCTGTTGTGGCGA
The DNA here is from genome assembly GCA_034003445.1 of Desulfobulbus sp. GTDB lineage: Bacteria > Desulfobacterota > Desulfobulbia > Desulfobulbales > Desulfobulbaceae > Desulfobulbus. Next base: position 1,608 of record JAVEYP010000069.1, on the reverse strand, counting down.
AGAAAGGGTGCGGGCAATATTATCAACTGTTGAAAGGCGAATACGCTCCTGAACCTTGCAAGCAGTATGTGCTGGCACACGGTTGGCGGAAGGTGGAAGTATTCCGGCAGAGTGCTCCTGGCCATGACCAGGGCTCTTTTCAGGGTGGTTTTGATCTGTGTTATCCATGGTTTCTCCTTTGGTTGGGATTGTGCTCCTTACCAGAGTGGCTTTGCGAATGACCGGTACCCAATTACTCTGAACTAGCAAGATTCGCGCCTAGATTCCCTTGCGGCAGTCTGTATGGGCAGCCATACATTGCTATTCTTTACGAGTCTGGTCTTATTTCAGGGCCCTTCCAAAGCAGGGTGTGTCCTAGCTGTCACTTGTACGCAGAGGACTTTTGGCGAAGTGGTCCAGTAGCCCAAAGTGCACTCGAACCAACTTAGGACCTGGAAGTGCCAACACGCCGAGAGGCGCTTCAACATTTTCGATACGTCCCGACCCGGGGCCAAAATGTGGAGATGCAATCGCAGGACACTCAAAATGGGGAGTAAGCACTACGGAACGATCGGTTGAAATGGCCCGCTCACCCAAGGCGAAAAGGTTGAGCGTAAAGCGATGGCGACCAGGCTCGTGTCGTTTCAATAAAAAATTAGGTCTAACCGTTTGGTATCAGTGGCAACGGCCTGTGGTCTCTGTCCGAATTTTTTTTGTGAAGGCGATTGGGAAAAGGCGCGGGTCCTCGACAAACTGCATCTAAAAAGCCGTTCATTGGAGCGCGCCTGATGTGCGATCAGGTCGATCGTGAGCTAGTCCCTGCCTGGCATCGGTACTTCGGCGCCCCGGGTGAAGCAGGCGGATCCGGAACAAACCCTGCACAGCAAGCCCTGGACCAACACGAAGTTGCCGTGTGACCGCGTGGGGTCCTTGATGCGACCTTTATGGCAATGATCAGAGGAGCAATCGCGCTGCAATGGTTAACTTGGCGATCCGGAAGGAGTGTCCGGCCCAAAATCGCCATCACCATGAAGTCCTCCCACGCAGTCGTATACCGTGGAAATGATCAACACAGATCAAAGCACAACCAGTTTACTCCGACTGAGTTCATCCAGAAGGTAAAAGGTCAGTCCTGCGGGCTCAGTATGACCGTTTCAGGCCTGGGCGAACAGCATCTTTGTCGAGTAACCCTTGCGGATCCTGACGTGTTAGGGCCCCTGAGCGTGCCTCTGCTTCTTTCAACGGGGCATCCGGACCGAGTAGGCCTCGCTGCCACGGGACAGGCTCTTCAAGCCAACCTCCAGTTTTATCAGACCAACGCCGGTCCAGGGAGACGTGGTCTTGCGGCCAACTGCACAAACGGGATTGTAGCCTTTTGCTGAGGCCTGACAACAAACTACGAAAGGCTTTCCACACTGGTGAAGGCAGATTTGCCGGTTTAAACACCTCAACTCAATACGCTGTGGAGCGTCCGGCTCGACGGCCTATATACTCGCGCACCGTAAGGGTTCCTCGAAAAATAGCTGCAGTAAAAGTACAGTAAATTTTAGATTTTTATCGATAAATTAGGCAGATGTGATATTGTATCGAGAAATTATCCGGCACCCATCAGCTAACGGAGACCAACAT
>JAVEYP010000068.1:0-7696 GCA_034003445.1 Desulfobulbus sp. | reverse complement strand
ATGATGTACGGGTCGCCAGAGCGGCGCCACTGGCTGCCGTGGGCCTCAAAGGCAAAGTCCAAGGCATCCCAGAAGACTTTTGTCTCTGGACCTGTACCGATGAAGTCCTGCATGATCTGACGGTAGCCGTCGATATCGAATTTAACGTACTGCATCTGCTCTGTGTTCCACGGTTGTTTTTGGGCCGGTTCTGTCCGCGCTGCGGCATGGTGGCCCGTTTTTGGAGCGTGTCTAGAAAAGAATACTGTATAGCAGATCGTCGTTTGCGGACAAAGAAAAATCCTTGATCCCAGAGGTACAGGGCCGGATCACCCTCAACGCCGCGATCACGCCGGCAGTGGGGAACGTTGGTTTTTCGTTTCAGCTCCCCTGGCAAGAGGGTATAGTGAAAAAATGCACTGCGTAGGCGGTGGTCGTCACGATCCACGGGCCCATACACGCAGCACAGGAGAGGAATGACACGAAGATCACGCCGGCGGAGAGACACCGCGGGAAAAAAAGACAATCACCGACCGCCGGCCCTCAAGGCAGGCAGTCCTACCGATAACTCGCTGGAGATTTTGGTGCTGGCGCTTCTCGCCGAACGGGCGACAGAGCTGACCGCCACCAAAATCCTTGAGGCCCTGCAACTCGTGCCCCAGCAACTGCCGGAGTTGCGGAAGACCCTGATGCGGCTTATCGAGCGAGGCAAGCTCGATAAACAGGGGCGGCATTTCACCCTGGCTGCTCCGCCTGAACGCCTACGTGCCACCCTCGACATCACCTCCAAGGGGTTTGGTTTCGCCATAATCGAGGGCGAGGCTAAGGGCGGCAAGGATGTTTTCATCCCTCCTCACCATCTGGGCGGTGCCAGCCACGGTGACACTGTGCTCATCGCTGTCACCGGCATTCAGCGCGGTCGGCGCGTGGGGCGCGTAGTGCAGGTCCTCAGCCGCGCCGTGACCCGGCTGTGCGGCATCTTCACTGCCACCGGTGCCGGCGGCTACCTGACCCCGGACGACGAGCGGTTACCCTACAGCGTGCTCATCCGTCGTGGTGACACGCAGAATGCCGCTGACAACACAGCAGTGGTCGTGGACATCCTTGACTACGGTTCGGAACGTCAGGGGCCGAGCGGCAGGATCGTCGAGATCCTCGGTGACCCGCGCAGCGCCACGGTACAGATCCGCATGGCCGTGCTCCGCTTCGGCCTGCGAGAGTCCTTCCCATGCGAGGTTCTGGAGGAGGCGGCAGCACTTACCTCGGTGACGGACGTCAGCGGCCGGCTCGATCTGCGACAGGTAGCGCATGTGACTATCGACGGCGAGACCGCCCGTGATTTTGACGACGCCGTCTGCGTCGAGCAGACTGAAACGGGCTACACCCTGTACGTGTCTATCGCCGATGTCAGCCATTATGTGCCTGTTGGCTCGGCCATCGATCGTGAGGCCTACCGTCGGGGCACGAGCACCTATCTGCCCGACCGTGTGATACCCATGCTGCCGGAGCGGCTGTCCAATGATCTATGCAGTCTGGTGCCCGACCAGGACCGGGCGGCCTTCACCGCTATCCTCAGCTTCGACGCGGACGGCCACCGGATTGGCCAGCGCTATGGCCGCAGCCTGATCCGCAGCCATCGGCGACTCACCTACACGGCGGTGCACCAGCTCAGCTACTTGCGCGACCCGGAGGCCCGCCAGGCCGATGCCAAGCTGGCACCCATGCTCGACCACGCCCGTCGGCTGGCGGCCCTGCTCAAACTGCGACGAATCGAACGCGGCAGCCTGGAATTCAACATCCCTGAGGCGCAGGTGCGGCTTGAAGATGACCAGGTGGCCGAGGTGGCTCTGGGTGAGCGGAACGAGGCGCACATGCTGGTCGAGGACTTCATGCTTGCCGCCAACGAGGCGGTGGCCGAGTCCCTGAGCCGGGCAGGACGACCCGTTCTCTACCGCATTCACGAATATCCAGACCTCACCAAACTGGAAACCTTCACCGAAGCGGCTAAGGCCATGGGGCTGCAGCTCCCCAAGGCACCGGTCAACCCGGCCTGGTTCGCGCGCGTGCTGGCGCAGGTGCGTTCCACCCCCTCTGAGTATGTGGTCAACACGCTGCTCCTGCGGACCATGCAGCAGGCCCGCTACTCGCCGGAGAATGCCGGCCATTTCGGCCTGGCGGCCGGTTTCTACCTCCACTTCACCTCGCCCATACGCCGCTATCCTGACCTGATCGTCCACCGGGTGCTGCAGGCGCAGCTCGCCAACGAGGCCGCCGACGGTCGGCGGTTGCCGTTCCCGGCGCGGGAATCCAGCTTCGTGGAGGCAGGCATCCACTTGTCGCAGCGCGAACGCCGAGCCATTGAGGTTGAACGCAACGTCCATGCTCGGCTCTCCGTTCTCTTCCTGCTCGACCGAGCGGGCGAGACCTTCACGGCGATCATCTCCGGGGTCACCTCGTTTGGCCTGTTCGTCGCTCTGGAAGAGGTGTTCGTCAGCGGTAGCGTGCCGCTCAAAACCATGACCGACGACTACTACCTGTTCGATGGTCGTCGTTTCCGTCTGGTCGGCGAGGCGAGTCACCGGATCTACCAGCTTGGCCAACGGGTTATTGTGCGGCTCGAACAGGCCGACCTGGCAAACCGTCGACTCACTTTTGCCCTGCTCGGAGAGGCTCCCGCTGCGGGGGTTGCCGGTAAAAGTGACTGAGTCGGCCACCCTGGCAACAGGCCGGGGTTTTGCTTGACGGATCGCGGTAATTAAAATAAACAAAAGGACTTGAGCCGCACTGGCCGCTGGTCCGGGCTGGTCAGCCACACTCCTTTTTGCTCATTCCTTTTCGCTGAGGCGCTACTATGGAAGACACCAGTTGGATATCAGGCTTTGTTGCCAACCCCTTTCTCCGCGGTCTAACTATCGGCCTGTTCATCGCCTTCGTCCTCTGGGTTCGCGGACTGCTCAAGGTCAGGGACCTGAATGGGAGCCTGAAGAAGTTGCGCGAACATCTGCACACCAAGCTGGAGATCGATTCAGCGGAGAATGAGCGCCGCAAGGGTGAGTTGGATAAAATCCGCCAGGAGCGCGACAACCTCCGGAATATGGTGCAGGTGCTCAACCAGAAACCCGGCCGCCAGGAACTGCGTCAGGTGCAGGTTTACCAGAAGGCCATCGAGACCATGTTTGAAAAGTCACCGGGATTCGCGCCGGCCTGGCAGATCACAGTGAAGGAGGCGGAAGAGGAGGTCAAGAACGCTGAGCGCGGCATTATCCCCTTTTTCAAGCGGATGACCGGTAGCGGTTCGTCCTCGACCGATAAGGGGGGCAAGAAGCAGCTGGAACTGGAGCAGTCCACCGGCGGCCATTGAGGCTGACTGCACGGTCTGAGCGATGAGGAACGCGCGTGCGCCGATCGCTGGCCTCGACCAGGCCGGGATCATCTTGGTGCGACCGAAATACCCCGAAAACATTGGCGCCTCGGCAAGAGTCGCCTGTAACTTTGGTATCTCCCGGCTGACCGTGGTCACTGACGAGGTGCCTGACGAGGAGCGCATGCTCAAGATGGCGACCCATAAGGCTGCCCATCTGATTCGTACCATGCGCCGCTGTCGAACCACTGCGGAAGCTGCTGAGCCCTACCACTGCATCGTCGGCACCACTGCCCGCCAAGGCAGACACCGGCCCGAGGACCGGGCCCCGCGCGAGACCATGGCCGAGGTCGCGCCACTCGTCGCCGACAGCCGTGTCGCCCTGATGTTCGGTCCGGAAAGCACCGGATTGAGCAACGAGGATCTCGACTTCTGCCAGTTCGCCTCAACCATCCCCACCGCCAACTTTGCCTCGCTCAACCTCGCGCAGGCAGTGGCCATCCACTGCTATGAACTCTACACAGCGTTGCACGCCAACCCCTTTGCCGCGGTGCCCAAGTCGGAGTTGGCCAACTCCTTTGACCTGGAAGGCATGTACGTCCACATCGAGGAGGCCCTGCAGACTGTCACCTTTCTGCGCGACACTAACCGAATCTACTGGATGCGCAACATCCGTCAGTTCCTCAGTCGGCTGCGACTGAAGAAAAAAGAGGCGAGCATGATCCGTGGCATCTGTCACAAGTTCCTCTGGTACGCCAGCAGTGGCAGCGGTGGGTTCCAGCAGGAGCGACAGACCACGGAGGAGACGGCGTCCTAGGGCGTATTACAGCCCGGAAAGAGGACAGGCATCGCAGTTAGGGCGCTGTTTTTTGCAGAAGCGGTTGCCCACGCCCACCAGCAGAGCGTGATACTCGTTGTACAAGGGGACGTCGGCCGGCAGGTTGTCCATGAACAGTTCCTGGATATCACTGTAGCCAGCGTCTTCGTCTATCAGCTGGTGGCGGCTGAGGATGCGGTGGGTGTAGGTGTCGACCACGAACACGGGCAGCTTGGCAGCGTAGAGCAGGATGGAGTCGGCCGTTTCTGGGCCAATGCCCTTAACCGCGAGCAGCTGCTGCCGCAGGTCGGTCAGGTCTTGGGCGAGGAAGGCATCCAGGTCGTCGCCGTGGCTCTGGGTGATGGCGTGAACGAGGTTGTGCAGCCGACCGGCCTTAATATTGTAGTAGCCCGATGGCCGGATGTATTCAGCGAGCAGCCCGGTGGGCAGGGCGTCGAGTTTTTCGAGGGTGAGCAGACCGACCCCTTTCAGGTTGTTGATGGCCCGTTCGACGTTGCGCCAGTTGGTGTTCTGGGTGAGCACTGCGCCGACCATCACCTCGAACGGGGTGGCTCCCGGCCACCAGCCTTGCGGCCCGAGGCTGGTGTACATACGCTCGTAGAGTTCTTGCAGTCGTTGGGCGGTGATCATGTCGGAGCCGAGCAGGGCGCGGGGTCAGTCGCCAAGGCAGATGCCGATGTCGCGGGCGGTCTGCACCTTATCGCTTTCCAGGTCGATCTTCTTGCGCCGACGAATGGCTTCGGCGATAGGTACCGAAGTCATGTTGGGCGGTACCCAGGCGACCATGTGGTCAAAGATGCGCGCCTCGGCAAGGCGCACTGCGGCGGCGCCGAAGCGCAGGGCCAGCAGCCGGTCGAAGGTCGTAGGCGAACCGCCTCGCTGCAGGTGGCCGAGTACCAGCGAACGGGTGTCCTTGCCCATCCGCTTGCGAATCTGTTCCGCGACCCATTCCCCGATGCCGCCGAGCACCACCTCGGTCCGGCCGATCTCGCCCATGCCCTTGCAGATCACCTCACCGTCTTCGGCGCGTGCGCCTTCCGCTACCACCACGATCGAGTAATGCTTGCCGTGTAGTTCGTTGTCTGCGATCTTTTCGCAGATCGCATCCAGGCAGAAGGGGATTTCCGGGATAAGGATCACGTCCGCGCCGCCGGAGATGCCGGAGTAGAGAGCAATCCAGCCAGATTCCCGGCCCATCACCTCGACCACCATCACCCGGTCGTGCGACTTGGCGGTGGAGTGGAGTTTGTCGATGGCGTCGGTGGCAGTGGACACGGCGGTGTCAAAGCCGAAGGTCCGGTCAGTGGCCTCCAGGTCGTTGTCAATGGTCTTGGGCACGCCGATTACCGGCATACCCTTTTGGGCGAAGCGGTGAGCGATCTCGAGGCTGCCGTCGCCGCCCACCGCGATGTGACAGAAAAAGCCCATTCTCTCGAAATTACTCAGAATTTTGTCTGAAATATCAATTATTTGGATTTCTCCGGCGAGGTTTTCCACCGGTTTGGCGAAGGGGTTCCCCTTGTTGGTGGAGCCGAGGATGGTTCCACCCTGGGAGAGGATGCCCTCTACGTCCTCCGGTTCCAGGCGGACGAGGTCGTCTTTGGCGAGCAGCCCACCATAACCGGAGCGGCTCCCGTAGACTTCCCAACCCTTCCGGGTGGCTGAATTGACCACCGCGAAGATGACTGCGTTGAGGCCCGGCGCATCACCGCCGCCAGTGGAAATGAGTATTTTTTCGCGCATGAGACAGCTCTCGTCGATGGAAGGAAACACACCGGGTGGACCCCCTAAACAAACAACTCTAGGAAAACCGCCCCTTTTTGACAATGATTTTCGCTTTGAACCATTTTTTTCTCCTCGCCGGTTTGCCTCTGCGGTTGGCTCGTCGGGACCACCGTTGAATTCCGGTCGGTTTTGTCGATACGGATTCTCTCGGTCGCCATGTTGTGGTACACTATCATGTTTGTGCGGACGAATCTGCGGTTGACTTGCCTATGCCGGATTCTTACCGTACTCTTTGCAAACCCATTCCGCGTCCATTTGTTTTGGGCGGGGTGATCATCAAATTGAGGAGGCAACAATGTTTGAAGTGACAAAGCTGGCCGTCGATAACCTGAAGGCCTACCTGGAGCAGAACAAGATCAGTTCCGCGATACGGGTGGCCCTGTTACAAGGTGGCTGAAGCGGCCCCTCTTTGGGGCTGGCTCTGGATGAGCCAAAAACGAGTGACCAAGTTTTCGAAGAAGATAGTCTGAAGTTTATGATGGACAGCGACCTGCTGACGCAGTGCGGCACGGTCAAGGTGGACTTCATTGAGGCGGGGTACCGCTCCGGGTTTTCCATCACTGCTGCCAACCCGCTTGGCGGCGGGAGTTGCAGCAGCGGTTCGTGTAGTGGGACCTGCAGCTGAGCGGATCTGGGTCTTTGATCGTTGACCCCCTTGCCGGTATTCCGGTAAGGGGGTTTTTTGTTTCCGCACCGTAGGTTGAAATCTTTTCTACTGTGTGCCAAAATCTTGACACGGGCTGTTTCGTCCTTATTTTTTCTCCTGCAGGCACGTCCTGAACAAGCACCCCTTAACGCCGACAGGCACGGAGACAAGATATGCAACTCGACAAATTTACCCTCAAATCCCAGGAAGCCATCCAGGCAGCGCAGCAGTTGGCCCAGACGGGTGGCAACCAGCAATTGCAGCCGGAGCATCTGGTCAAGGCGATCCTTGAGCAGCCTGAGGGGGTTGTGGTCCCGGTGCTGCAGAAGATGGGCGTGACCCCGAGCGTGTTGTTAAGTGAAATCAACCAGCTCATCGCCACCCTGCCGAAAGTGAGTGGCTCGGGCGTTGGCCAGAGCTACGCCTCTCCGCAGTTCCGCACCCTGCTCGACCAGTGCTTCAAGACTGCATCCAACATGCAGGATGAGTACGTTAGCCAGGAGCACCTGTTCCTGACCATCCTCGCCGACCGCTCGCTCAAGGTCGCCGCTGTGTTGCAGAAAAACGGTATCACCAGCGAGGCGTTCCTCAACGCGCTGATGACCGTGCGAGGCAACCAGCGGGTGACCGATCCGTACCCGGAAGAAAAATACCAGGCTTTGGAGAAATACGCCCGCAACCTCACCGACGTGGCCCGCCTCGGTAAACTGGACCCGGTCATCGGCAGGGACGAGGAGATCCGTCGTATTATTCAGGTGCTCTCCCGCCGAACCAAGAACAATCCGGTACTCATCGGCGAGCCTGGTGTGGGTAAGACGGCCATCGTCGAGGGGCTGGCGCAGCGCATTGTCAACGGTGACGTACCCTCCACCCTGGAGGGTAAGCAGGTTATCGTGCTCGACCTCGGCTCGCTCCTGGCCGGAGCCAAGTACCGTGGGGAGTTTGAGGACCGCCTGAAGGCGGTCCTCAAAGAGGTAGAAAAACGGGCCGGTGAGATCATCTTGTTCATTGACGAAATCCATACCCTGGTTGGCGCCGGCGCCGCCGAGGGCTCCATGGACGCCTCCAACATGCTTAAGCCGGCGCT
>JAVEYP010000067.1:0-7717 GCA_034003445.1 Desulfobulbus sp. | reverse complement strand
CCAGGGCGCGCAGGTTGATGTAGGCGGAGGCCACATCGCCAATTAGGCTGAGGATAACGCCTTGCCGGCCCTCTTCGCTGGCCAGCAACTGGGCCCGCGCCGATTCAGTGGCGCGTCGGATCCGGCCCCAGAGATCAATCTCCCAGCTGACGTTGAGGGTCGTCGAATAGCTGCCCGTGGTGGTTTGGTATCCGGGCGAGAGCGGATTGTCGCTCGATTCGGTGACACGCTGACGATCATACTGGCCGTCCGCGCCGATCTGGGGAAAGAGGCCTGACCGGGTGATGCCGTAACGGCCGGCAAATTCTTCTATGCGGGCTGCGGCAATGTGCAGATCCTTGTTTTCCTGCAGGGCTGCGGTAATCAGTTCGTCCAGGACCGGATCGTTACACTGTTGCCACCAGGCGGTATCGGCAAGGTCGGTGGCTTCATTATCATTCAGGCGCCAGTCCAAAGGAACATCGACCGGCGGCCGTTGGTACTCAGGACCGATAGTGCAACTGCACAGGAGCAGGGCAAAGAGACCAGCAACAAGACGCTTGTTCATGCTGAGTCTCCTCCTTCGGTCGTTTGCAAGGGTGGGCCATCGGAGCCTTGTTTTTTGCTGCCCAGTTTTTCGACCACAAAATAGGTCACCGGGATGATAAACACACCGAGACAAGTGGCGGTCATCATGCCGCCGATGACCGCGCTGCCCATGACCTGGCGTGAAATGGCCCCTGCGCCGGAGGCGATGGCCAGCGGCACGCAACCAAGGATAAAGGCAAAGGAGGTCATCAGGATGGGACGAAGGCGCAGCCTGGCTCCTTCCAGGGTAGCCTCCAGCAGCGGCTTCCCTTTTTCGTATTCCATCTTGGCAAACTCTACGATCAGGATGGCGTTCTTGGCCGAAAGCCCGATCAGCATAACTAGGCCGATCTGGGCATAGACGTTGTTCTCCTGGCCGCGCAGCAACAAGGTGCCAAAGGCTCCGGCCACGGCAATGGGGGTGCAGAGGAGGACGGAAAAGGGCAAGGACCAGCTCTCATACTGGGCCGCCAGAATCAGGAACACGCAGAGCAAGGAGAAGGCAAAAATCACCATGGGCGAAACCCCCTGCTGAGCCTGCCATTCCTGGAACGACATACCCATGTAGTCGTAGCCCATGTCCGTGGGCATGGTTTCAGCAAAAACGGCCTCCAGCGCTTTCATGGCCTGGGCCGAGCTGTATCCGGGCGCGGCGTTGGCATTGATCTGAGCGCTGCGGTAAAGGTTGTAGCGCACAGTGAACTCTGGGCCCGCGATCGTGCGGATTGATGTCAGGGCAGAGAGCGGCACAGACTCGCCTTTGCTGTTGCGCACGTAAAATTGACCGATATTTTCGATGTTGGTCCGATATTCGCCTTCAGCCTGGATATAGACCTGCCACTGGCGTCCGAACTGATTGAAGTAGTTGATAAAGCCGCTGCCCATAAAACTCTGCAGGGTTTTATAGACATCATTGATATTAACGCCCTGTTTCAGCACCTTGTCTCGGTCAACATCGACAAACAACTGGGGTACTGTCGGCCGGAAGGTTGAGGTGACGCTGGCCAGCTCGGGCCGTTTGCTGGCCGCCTCGAGGAATGTACTGACATTGGCGGCGAGAAAATCCAGATCCTTGCCAGCCCTGTCCTGGAGCATAAAGGTGACACCGCCCGAGGTGCCAATGCCAGGGATGGCCGGCGGCGAAAAGGCAAAGCCAATGGCCCCGCTGAGGCTGCCCAGTTTTTTGTTCAACTCCGACTTGATCGCCTCATACTGTTCTTCCGGTTTTTTGCGCAGGGCCCACTCTTCCAGGGTAATGAAGAAGAAGCTGCTGTAGGTGTTGGCCACCTGGCTGAGCATGGAGTAGCCGATGATCGAGGTGCAGTATTTGACCCCGGGCGTTGCCATGATCAGCTTTTCCGCCTGACCGGTCATCTCGCGCGTCCGCTGCAGGGACGCCCCATCAGGTAGTTGTACGCCGCCAAAGACGTAGCCCTGGTCCTCTTCAGGGAGAAATCCCGAGGGGACAACCTTGCCAAAAAGACCAGTCACCGCAACCATGCCGACCAAAAAAAGCAGACTGATCAGACTCTTGCGTATGGCAAAGCGGCAAACGCCAACATAGCCCTCGGTCGCGCGGTTAAACATCCGGTTGAACCCGTCAAAAAACTTCTGCATCAGGCCGGTGCCCTTCACTTTAGGCTTGAGCAGCAGGACGCAGAGGGCCGGGCTCAGCGTCAGGGCATTAAAGGCGCTGATACTCACTGACAAGGCGATGGTCAGGGCAAACTGCTGGTACAGCCGCCCGGTAATGCCGGGGATAAAGGCGGTGGGCACAAAGACCGCAGCCAGGATAATGGCAATGGCGATAACCGGTCCTGAGACCTCTTCCATGGCCTTGAAGGTCGCCTCCTTGGGAGACAGGCCTTTTTCAATATGGTGTTCCACGGCCTCCACCACCACAATGGCATCATCAACCACCAAGCCGATGGCCAGCACCAGGCCGAACAGGGAAAGGGTATTGATGGAAAAACCGAACAGGGGGAAAAACATGAAGGTGCCGACCAAGGAAACCGGCACGGCCAGAAGCGGGATCAGGGTCGCCCGCCAGCCTTGGAGAAAAATGAACACCACCAGAATGACCAGGGCCAGCGCTTCGAACAGGGTGTGCTTGATCTCCTTCATGCCTTCGGTCACAGCCAGGGTCGTGTCCAAACAGACCACATACTCAAGGTCAGCCGGGAAACGGCTCTGCAGTTCCTGCATCAGCTTCTTGGCGCCAGCTGCGGCCTCGACCGCATTGGTGCCGGGCATCTGATACAAGGCGATGTTGGCGCTCGGTTGACCGTTGAGTCGGCCTTCAAGGTTGTAGGTCTGCGCACCCAGTTCAATTCGGGCCACATCACTGACCCGGACAAAAGATCCGTCGGGATGGGCGCGCAGCACGATGTTGCCAAAGTCTTCTGCAGACTCGAGCCGTCCCTGGGCACGGACTGCATAGGTGAACTCCTGGCCAGAGGGCACGGGTTCGGCACCCACCTGCCCTGCCGGATTGACCGCATTCTGGGCACTGACTGCGTTGACGATCTCAGGGATGGTGATGTTGCGTTTGGCCAGTTGGTCGGGTTTGACCCAGATCCGCATGGCGTACTGACCGGCACCGAACACGGTGACGCTGGCAATGCCTTTGACCCGGGTCATCTGGTCGTTAATGTTGATGTAGGCGTAGTTGGCCAGAAAGATGTTGTCGTAGGTACCTTTGGGGGAGTAGAGGGCAAACATGATCAGGGGCGAAGCCGTGGACTTTTGCACGGTGACCCCGTAGTTGCGCACATCTGCCGGCAACTGGCTCTCTGCTTGGCCTTTACGCATCTGAGCCAGCAGCTGATCGGTGTTGGGATCGGTCTTGATGTCAAAGTTGACAGTCAGGTTGGTCTGGCCGTTGTTGGCGTTGATAGAATACATGTAGTTCATGTTGTCCACGCCTGACATCTGCTGCTCAATCGGCGTGGCCACCGACTGCTCCACGGTCAGGGCGTCGGCGCCGGTGTAGGTCGCGCTGATCTTAATTTCCGGCGGGACAATATCGGGAAACTGGGCAGTAGGCAGTCCAGACATGGCCACCAGACCCACAATGACCATCAGGATCGACAGCACCATGGCCATAATGGGACGATTTATGAAAAATTTCGCCATAATCGCTCACCTCTTCTCAGCGGGAGCCGTTTCCGGCTGGGGCGAGAAGGGCCTGGGAACCACGGTCATGCCTGGTTTGACCTTCTGCGTGCCTTCAACCACCACCTGCTCTCCGGGTTGCAAGCCCTTTACGATCAACCAATTCGAACCAATTCGTTCTCCAACCTGGACCGGACGCACATTGATTTTGTTATCAGCAACCACCACCGCCACCAAATACTTGCCCTGAACCTCGGTGACCGCCCTCTGTGGGATAAGCAGAGCTCCTTTTTTGAAATCAATCATGGCCCTGATCCGGCCATACTGTCCAGGCCTGAGAAAGTTGCCCTTGTTGGGAAAAAGCGTGCCCAGCTTGAGGGTGCCGGTGGTCGGATCGACCTGCCGGTCCGCAAGGACAAAATGGCCCTTTTCCGGATACACTTTGTCGTCAGCGAGGATCAGTTCCAAGGGAATCTGTGCCACATTTTTTTCTGCGCCCGCAGACTGCAGGTATTCCCGCTCACTGATATTAATATAGACTTTGATGGGATCAAGCGCCGATACCGTGGTGAGTTCCTCCTGCATGTTCGGGCCGACCAGGTTGCCGATTTGAGTTTTGGCGATGCCGGCGATGCCGTCTATGGGCGAGGTGATTTTTGTGAAACCAAGGTCAAGTTCGGCCTTTTCCAGATTGGCGGAGGCAACCATAATTGCCGCCTTGGCAGCCTCTACCGAAGCCCTGCTGGCCATGTCCCGGCCAATGGCATCATCAAGGTCTTTTTTGGAAACCGCGTTTTTTTCCGACAGAGGGCGGACCCTGGCCAAGTCGGCCCTGGAGGTGAACGAGGCGGCCTCCTGCCGGGCCAGGTCGGCCTTGGCCTGATCAAGTGAGGCCTTATACTGATTGACCGCGGCCTGGAAGGTCCGCTGATCAATCTCAAAGAGGACCTGGCCCTTGGTCACCTTTTCGCCTTCACGATAATTCTGGCGCAGCAGGTATCCCGGCACCTGAGAACGAATGATCGCATTGATCGAGCCATCCATGACACCGACCCACTCTTTGTAGATGGGCACATCCTGCTGGGTAACAGCAGCCACTTCCACGACCGGTACCTGCGGGGTTGGCGCCTTCTGCTCCGGCTGGCAACCACAAAGACTCAAAAAAACAGACAGGGAAATCACCACGAGCATTAGGCCCATGGCTAGACGGTCCCTCCGTGTGTCTTGAGCGATACGAACTGTTCTCAGCATTACTTTCCCCTAACAAGTCCTTGTCGATAGAATTTTGGGACGAAGATAAGCGATTCCCAGGCTGTTGTAAAAAAGCCTATTGGGGAAGCGTCTCATGGTGATTCGACGCCATCACAGCAATTGTTTAGCGTGACACAGCGCAATACCGTTTTTCCTGCCGGGTCCTGCTACGAATCGGGAACTTCCTGGGGTAGCCCCGCGGGCTTTGGAGTGAGACCGCGACAGCTTAGCGATTCCGTCAAAATGAAAAAGCCTCCGAATTCGTGGGCTGCTCTAGGCCACGAAAAAGGAGGCTTCATGAACGATCTACAGTCGTTTAAGGCGCTGCAAATGGGAATGCAATTTCCATGTCGTCTGTATACCGAAAGGCCAAAGAGAAACGCTCTCTGGCCAACTCGGGCAAGGCCTTGGGGCCGTGTTGCCTGATCTAGCCCTCCAGCAGGAGAATCAGGTGCTGGAAGGCGACCGCAAGGGTGCGGTCAGTTTATTTGGGAAAAAGGAAAGAGAGGGTAAACCGGAATCCCCACCCCTCCGGGCCATTGTCGGTACTATCGGCCCAATACCGTGGGCCAGCCTGCAGGCTGATGGGCTGCGAGCCGATTTTCAGGACCTGGCTGACCATAAAATTGATCGGCACCGTCCACTCTTCGTCCTCCCAGTCATATGTGGATTCACTATTGATGGTAAAGGATGTCGAGGTCTTCGTGGTGTAGGCGAAGAACGGCTGGAGGTAGGTAGCACTGATATCGGATCGGTCGCTGTCCCCCGCTACAGACCAGATATGATTGGCCAGGATGCCGTAGGTAAAACCGTTTTTCTGCCTGAGCGCCACCGCTGTTGGTCCGAGTCCCCATTTTTCACTGCCCAGAGCATTATCCGTCGCTGTTGGTAGCAGGAGGACCGGACCAGCTCCCCATATCCATCCGCGCGCGGCGGGCTTCTTCGGTGAAAGGAAAAAACTCTGGGCAATATCGCCAAGGCCTGACGCATCCGCGCTCCCGCCTGGGAGAATATCCTTCTGGTCCACGAGGGGCAGGATAGTACGAGAGATTATGTTCCACTCCGGCCCGATGGAGATCGGGATCACCGGCTGGATGTTGACGAGGTATTTTTTGCCGTCATCCGTGGACCCGATCCCCCTATCATAGTTGAACTGAATGGGCAGGCTGATCATGTCCGCCACCGGGTTTAACGTTTTTTTCGCCAGTTCAGCCTGGTCAGCGGCGTCGTCGGCCACAGCCGGACAACTCATTACCATTGCGAGGGTCAGCGGAGCCAAAAGGGCAAAACACATGTATCGCAACATAGTTATTCCTCCTTTTAAATTGAATTGTTAACGTTATCCTGGCTCAGGGGGGCATAGACTTGAAATCGCTGCCTTCTCCCTTAAGGAAGCGGCCATCCTGGCTTATGCCCAAACTACTCTCTGCGCAGCAATCCGCGCGCACCACGAATAGAACCTGTTTTATCAGCTCGATCTCCTCCTGGGCGCCAGCTCTTGTCGAACCAGGGTTGCAACGGGCTGTATAGGCGCAGGACCGTAAACCAGCCACCGCCGGGCACGGTCTGAGCCGAGTTTTGTTTTTTGCTCTCCAGTGCTTTGAGCCCGAAGTAGATATCAGGTCGAGTGAAAACCATGACTGGGGTTACTGTGCTCGCGGCCAGATTGGGTGACGTGGTCCGCAGTGTACATCACTCTGGATACACTACTTTCCAGTCCTCTTTCATGCTGACCACGGTCCAGCCTTTGGCCTGGGCTTCATCGAGTCCTTTATCCAGGCGACCGATACGGGAGGTGCGGTCATAGGCCCACTCACGCTTGGCGTCGTCGTGATGCACATAGAGGCAGAAACGTGCACCATTACCGGCTGCAGTGTACTGGAGCATCTGCAGATCGCCGTCGGAGTTACCAAAGGCAGCGATGGGACGACGGCCAATGTGCTGCTGGATGCCAACCGGTTTGCCTTCCCCGTCGTTGATGAAATTGACTTCAGGCAGGCGCACCAAGACCGGCTTGCCATCCTGCATCTCGAATTTAGTCTTGACGCTGCTGCCGATCACTTGTTCGGGCGGGATCCCGTAGGTTTTCTCTGCCCACGGACGCATGAAGTCAATGCCTCCTCCGGAGACGATGAAGGTTTTAAAACCCTTGGCGCGCAGATAGGTGAGTAGTTCGAGCATGGGTTTGTAGACCATCTCGGTATACGGTCGCTTGGTCACCGGGTGTTTGGCTGTGGCGATCCAATCCTTAACAATTTTCTCAAATTCCTCGGCGGTCATGCCGGCGTGCGTTTCCATAGTTATCTGAGCGATGGCGGGTTCGCCACCTTCCAGCGCACCTTTGACGTTGCCCTTGAGCAGCGAGGCAAAGGGTTCCTTGCCCTGCCATTCGGGATGTTGCGGGGCCAGCGCTTTGACTCGGTCGAGCGCAAACAGCAATTGGAAATACATCGGCTGCTCCGCCCAAAGCGTGCCATCGTTATCAAAGGTGGCGATTCGTTCGGAGGGCTGGACAAAGTCCGCTGAACCTTTTCGGGTTACTTTTTTGACGAAAGCGACGATTGCCTGCTTTGATCCGGTGTCGTTCCAGGAGGGCAGAGGGTCGGCGGCCTGGCAAAGGACAATGGTAAACAATAGGACACCGGCGAGCACGGCGGCCATCAAGTTTGTTTTGCGGAGTGTTTTCATTGGTTGTCCTCTCTTCTTAGTATCCGGTAGATTTCACCGAAAGTTTTCTCTTGCCGACAGGCGTCTGTTTACGCGTCAGGGCAACCATGACCAAGCG
>JAVEYP010000066.1:0-7755 GCA_034003445.1 Desulfobulbus sp. | reverse complement strand
CCACTGCCGAAGTGATCGATGACTGGATGTACGAGAAGATCGCGGGTGTCTATGCCCTGGACCCCACGATGCAGGAATGGATGAAGGTGGTCAATCCCTTTGCCCTGCAGAACATCCTGGACAAACTGCTGGAGGCGATCAGCCGAGGCATGTGGCAGGCGGACCCGGACATGGAGGAGCAGCTGCGCGACGCCTACCTGGAGATGGAAGGAGAGATTGAGGAATGGAGCGAATAGGCAGGGCTTCTGGTCGTGTTTCCCGGCTAATACGTCTCTGAGGTGTATCGCAACAAGGCCAATACCAAAATCGTTCCGGAATACCTGCTGGCCAATCTGCGGGCTGAATACAGCCTGGGCAGGTATTCGCTCTTTACGGAGATAAAAAACATCGCTGACACAACCTATACCTACGCCGACGGCCTGCTGGCCCCGCCTTTGACCTGGATGGCGGGCCTGAGCTGGAAATTTTAAAGGAGCGCCATGTATCACACTGGGTATCCCCTGGCGGCGATTGTCGGCCAGGACATTTTCAAGCAGGCGCTGGTGCTGGCGGCAATTAATCCGGCCATCGGCGGCCTCCTTATTCGTGGTGAAAAGGGCACCGCCAAATCAACCATGGTCCGGGCTCTGGCCACGCTGTTGCCCGAACTCGCGGTGGTGCGAGACTGTCCCTTTTCCTGCAGCCCGGAACCAGGCAAGGACCGCTGTCCTGACTGTGCGGAGCGATTTCCCGAGCTTGAATCGACCACGCGCCAGGCAAGGCTGATCAATCTGCCCTTGAACGCCACCGAGGACCGGGTGGCAGGCGGCATCGATTTCCCCCGTTCTCTGCAGCAGGGGAAGATGGTTTTTTCGTCGGGATTGCTGGCTGATGCCCATCAAGGCCTGCTCTATATCGATGAGATCAATCTGCTTGATGATCATATCGTCGACCTGATCCTTGACGCTGCGGCCAGTGGCCAGAACCGGATTGAACGGGAAGGGATTTCCTTTTGCCATCCGGCCCGGTTCATCCTGGTCGGCACCATGAACCCGGAAGAGGGGGAGCTGCGTCCGCAGCTGCTTGATCGCTTTGGCCTGTGTCTGGAGGTAGCCGGTACCAGGGACGTAGAGGAACGGGTGGAGCTGATGGAACGTCGGGTGGCCTACGACCACGATCCTACCGGCTTCTGCGCCCAACACCAGGCTGCCTCAGACCTCCTGGCGCACCAAATTGGAGTGGCCCGGCTCCTGCTGCCCAAGGTCCGTATTGGCAGGCACCTGCGCACCTTTATTGGCGAGCTCTGCCGGGAGAATCAGGTTGCCGGTCACCGTGCCGACCTGGTGATGGAACAGGCGGCCCTGGCCCTGGCAGCCCTGAAGGGAAAATCCGAGGTCAGCGCAGACCATATCCGTGAGGTGGCCCCCCTCGTGCTCATCCACCGCCAGCGAGACGCCCAGCCGCCACCGCCGCCTCCCCCACAACTGCCTGAAGAGCAACAGGAGCAAACAGAGGAACAGGAAGAGCAGCAGCACGAACAAAACCAGGAGGAAAACCAGCAGCCGGAGGAGCAGGAGGCGCAACAGCCGGACCAGCAAACCGGTGCCGAGGACCAGCAGCAGTCTGAAGAACAGGAGGCCCAGGGAGAGCAACTTGAAACTCAGGAGCAGCAGTCCGTAAAAAACCGGGACGAGCAGCTCTTTGAGATTGGCACCACCTTCAAGGTCAAGCCCCTGGCCGCGATCAAGGACCGGGTGGTCCGCCGGGGCTCAGGGCGACGTTCACGCAGCCGCATCTCCCAGAAAAAAGGACGATATGTCAAGAGCAGCCTGCAGGTGAACAATGACATTGCCCTGGATGCTACCCTACGTGCTGCCGCTCCCTTCCAGAAACAGCGGGCCTGTGACGACGGTCTGGCCGTCCACCTCACCCGCCAGGACCTGCGCGGCAAGATCCGGGAAAAACGGATCGGTAACTTTTTGTTGTTTGTCGTCGACGCCAGCGGTTCCATGGGCGCACGGGGCCGGATGGCCGCCTCCAAGGGCGCAGTGATGTCGCTGCTGCTCGACGCGTATCAAAAGCGCGACCGGGTGGGCATGATCACCTTCCGCAAAAACGACGCCTTCGTCAACTTGCCGCCCACCACCTCAGTGGATATGGCCGGCCGGCTCTTGGCTGAGATGCCGGTGGGTGGTCGCACGCCGCTGTCGGCGGGGCTGGCCAAAACGCATGACCAGGTGCGCAATTACCTGATCAAAAACCCCACGGCCCAGCCCATCGTTATTTTTATTACCGACGGCAAAAGCAACGTGGCCCTGGGTGATCGCAAGCCCGTGGAAGAATCCCTGCATCTGGCCAGCGCCCTGTCGCGGGATGGCCGCAGCCGTTATATCGTGGTCGACACCGAGGAGGCAGGACTGGTCACCTTTGGTCTGGCCAGACGGCTGGCTGGAGCCATGGAAGCCCAATATTTTAAAATCGACGACCTCAAAGCCGAGGCTCTCGTCAACATTGTCCGAGGACAAAACCCATGAAAAATAGCCCGATCTACCCCTTTACCGCCATTGTCGGCCAGGACAAGATGAAGCTGGCCCTGATGCTCAATGTTATCAACCCCGGCCTCTCCGGCGTGCTCATCCGGGGGGAAAAAGGCACTGCCAAGTCAACGGCGGTCCGGGCGCTGGCAGACATCCTCCCCGAGATCTCGGTTTTTGCCGGCGACCCCTACCAACTGGACCCGGTCGAGGAGCTTGAAAGCTATAAGGCCATCTGCCGGGCCCTGCAGATGGCGCCGTCCTCCGAGCATCCGCCCGAGGTGGTGCTGTGCAAAGTACGGGTGGTGGAACTGCCGGTGGGTGCCACCGAGGATCGGGTGGTGGGCACGCTTGATCTCGAGCACGCCCTAAAAAAAGGGGAGAAGCGGGTGGAACCGGGCATCCTGGCCCAGGCCCACCGCAATATTCTTTATGTGGATGAAGTCAATCTGCTCGATGACCATGTGGTTGATGTGCTGCTCGATTCAGCGGCCATGGGCGTCAACACCATCGAGCGCGAAGGGGTCTCCTTCTCCCACCCGGCCCGGTTCACCCTGGTCGGCACCATGAATCCTGAGGAGGGCGAACTGCGGCCGCAACTGCTCGACCGTTTTGGGCTGTGCGTCCACATCGAGGGCATTCAGAGTGCTGAGGATCGGGTGGCGATCATGGAACGGCGGGTCGCCTTTGACCTCGACCCGGAAGGATTTGTCAGCCAGTGGCGCGAGGAGTCCGAGGCCCTGGTCGACCGTCTGCTCATTGCCCGAACCCTCTACCCTGTGGTGAGTGTCGAACGCAGCCAATTATTTGAGATTGCCCAGTACTGTCTGGAGGTCGGGGTGGACGGGCATCGCGGCGACATCATCATGCTCAAGACCGCCAAAACCCTGGCGGCCCTGGATGGCAGGACCGTGGTGGAGTCTGCCGACATTCAGACCAGCGCCGATCTGGTGCTGCCACACAGGGTGCGGCGACAACCGCTGATGGAGATCGCTGATAACGTCCAGGCTCTACGCAAGCAGGCAGCTGTATGAAAGGGCAGGCACGAACAACAGCACGGGCACTCTGTGTCGGCATCGCGCTCTGCGCATCTAGACTGTTTGTTCCGACGACCGGCCAGGCGGCACAAGGCCTGAATACGGAAGAGATCAAACTAGACGAGATGGTGGTGGCGGCCACCCGGGATGTGAAGATGTTGGACACCCCTGCCTCCATCTCGGTAATCACCGCCCGGGATTTAGAAATCATGGATGTGAAGAACATCGGCGACGCCCTGATCCGGGTGCCGGGGGTCTTTGACGACGGTGCCTCAAAGTACTATCTCAGCATTCGAGGCACCCGTTCCTCGAGTTCGGGCGGACCGCTGGTGCTGTTGGACGGAGTGCCGCAGGATCTGGGCAAATCCGGGTACAACAACTATGAAACCATCCCAGTGGCCAATATCGAACGGATCGAGATCCTCCGTTCTCCCGGCACCACGGTCTTCGGTGCCGACTCGGCGCGCGGGGTGATCAATATTATCACCAAATCCGGCAAGAAGGACCACCCGGCCGGCGGTGAAATCTCCGTCTCCTACGGTTCTTGGAACACCGCCAATACCACCGCCACCGTCAGCGGCGGCCATGAGGCCTGGGATTATTTTGCCAACGGTTCCTTCATCAACACCGACGGCTACCTCCACGACGAGCAGACTCGCGGCAACCTGATCCTCAAGGGCGGCTACAGCCTGGACAGCTACAGCCGCCTGGGTCTCAACCTGGGCTATACCGACAACACCTATGAGACGGTCCGGGGCAAGAACCGCTGGGCCCTGGACCAGGATCGCCGCGCCAACGAATACCAAGAAAAGCCGGATGGCCCGCTACGCTCCTTCAACGACGCAGAGCAGAAGTCGAGCAATGTGGCCCTGGATTACCGTCGCAAGACTTCAGACGGCTTTATCAATGGTCTCGCCGCCTACACCCATTTCGATGAGTTCTACAATGCGCGCTACCAAATCTACTCCAATCCTAACAACGTTTATTCGGAGGATCGCGACCAGGACCGCTACACCATGAATCTCTCCGGCGGTCTGCACCTGGGTAGCGGCTACCTGCGCTACACGCCCACTCTGGGTGGCGACATGGAGTTGACCACCTTTGACAATACCCGCACCTACCTTCTCAATCCCACCAGTCCGAGCCATATCACCGGCAAAGGCAGCGCGGATATGGATTTTGACCAAAAGAAGTACGGCCTCTTGTTCCAAAACCAATTCTTGTTCGGCGAGCATGTCGAACTTAATCTTGGGGCCCGTCGCGACGATGTCCGTTACAAAGTGGCCAACAACAACGACGAACGGGTGAATGTTTCCCACGAAAAATATCCCTGGTCGGTGGCACCGGTCTACCATTGGAACGACAAGGCCACCTCCTATTTCACCATCGGCACCTCGTACTGGTACCCGGCGCCGATGTATTATGAAGCAGCTATGTCCAACATGAATGTGGAAAACCTCCCCGAGAACCTGGAACCGGAGGAGAGCCTGACCTATGAAATCGGCCACAAACACAGCTTCGCCAAGTGGGCCAATCTCAATGCCTCGTTGTTTTACATGAAATACAAGGACAAATTTGCCCTCTTCTATGACTCCAGCCAAGCCTATGCCGGCTACAAGAATACCGGCGACTCCGAACACAAGGGCATTGAACTAGAGCTGGACGGCCGGGTCAGCGACCTGTGGGGCTACCGCCTCTCCGGGACCTATATGGAGGCCGAGTGGACCAGCGGACGGGAGCGTGTCTATACCTGGGAAACGGACACCAGCAGAGATTTCAGGGATCTGGACGGCTACCAGCTCAGCCATGTGCCCAAGTACAAATACACGATGGGCGTGGATATCTTCCCCATAGAGCACCTCCGCTTTAACGTGGACCTCAATGTTACCGGCTCCTACTACGTCGATTACCTCAACCGCATCGAATACGATTCACGCCAAACCGTGGATATGGGTGTTCGTTACGAGTTGAAGGACTGGTCAATCTGGTTTTTGGCCAAGAACCTCTTCAAAGAAGATATCGAATCGGTCTACAACTCCTCCGGGGAACTCAACAGCTCGGCGGAAGACATCGCCCTCAATGGCCTTTTCGCCAATGAATACAACCCCCGCCAAGGCCAGTCCTTCGAAATCGGTCTGAGCTATCGCTTCTAGGAGGCAAATAACTCTGTGGCACCGGTTTGTCACAAGGTATTGAATCAACAATGATTAAAATAACCAAACTCGAGAAATCGTACGGCAAAGTCCGGGCCGTGGACGGCATCGACCTTTCGGTGACCCCAGGCGAGCTGTTCGCCTTTCTCGGTCCCAACGGTGCCGGCAAGACCACCACCATCCGCATCCTCACCGGCCTGACCCGCATCGGCTCCGGCCAGGTGAGCATTGGCGGTCACGACATTGAAACCGAACCGCTGGCGGCCAAAAGGCTGTGCGGCCTGGTACCCCAGAACATCAACCTGGATAGCGAGTTGAGCGTTCGCGAGAACCTGGACATCCACGGCCGACTGTTTGGCATGGACGCAGGTCGCCGCAAAACAAAAATTGAGGATCTGCTCGCCTATGTCGAACTGGCTGACCGCACCCATAGCCTGGTCAAACAGCTCTCCGGTGGCCTCAAGCGGCGGCTGATGATCGCCCGCGCCTTGATGCATGAACCCCGGGTTCTCTTTCTCGACGAGCCGACCGTGGGACTGGACCCAGCCATCCGCCGCCGCATCTGGTCCCTGGTCAAACGGGTGCAGCAGGACGGCACCACCATTTTCCTCACCACCCATTATATTGAAGAGGCGGAATTCCTGGCCGGCCGCGTCTCCTTCCTTGATCAGGGGAGGATTGTGGCCACAGATACGCCGGAGAATCTGATGCAGCAACTGGGGCATTGGGCTATCGACCGGGTGAATGGCGAAGGCATGCAGACCCAGTATTTCCAAACCAGGGAAGAGGCGACGCAATTCACGACCGGGCAGGACGGGGGTTTTACCCTGCGACGAGTCCATCTTGAGGACGCCTTTCTCGCCCTCACAGGAAAGAAGGTGCTGTCATGAACGGATTTATCGCTGTCTATCTCCGGGAGATGCTGATCCTTAAATACCGGTTCAAGCGTCAGTTGGCAGGCATGGCGGTGTCACCGCTGTTGTATCTGATTACTTTCGGCTATGCCATGGGCGACCTGATCCGCTTTGGGGACCAATCCTACCTCCATTTCCTCATCCCCGGGCTGGTGGCCATGGCCAGCATGACCCAATCTTTTTCGATCTCCACCGACATCAACGTGGCCCGGTTTTACTGGAACATCTTCGAGGAGTTCCAAGCCGCGCCCATCAGCAACCTCAGCTACGTGGCCGGCGAGGTCCTGGCTGGCATAACCCGGGCCCTTTTGGCGGTGGCGGTGATCCTGCTGCTCGGTCTGCCCTTTGGGGTGGTGCTGCACTACGGCCCTGTGTTCTGGCTGGCAGTGGTGGCCAACTCTTTTGTCTTTGCTTCTCTGGCCGTAGCTATGGCTATGCTGGTCAAGCCACATGCTGACCAGAGCCTGTTGACTGCCTTTATCATCACGCCCATGGCCTTTCTCGGCGGTACTTTTTTTCCGTTGGAGAAGGTGCCGGAATGGGCGCAGATACTGCTCTCCTGTCTGCCGCTTACTCATGCCTCGCACGCTATCCGGGCCAGTGCGCTCGGTCAGCAGGCCCAGCTGATCGATTTTCTCATCCTGCTTGGCGCTGGCTGCCTGTTTTTCTGGTTGGCACTGCACTCGGTAAACCGGGCCCGGGACTGACGGCCACTTATTGTTTTGAGGACTATTCATGCTCATTGACACGTTCTACAACGGCGTTGCACTTCATCGGGAAGAAAAAATCATTTTCGCCCGCTTCCTCCGTCCCCACACAGTGCTCTCCACCTGCCGCTCGGACGGTGGTCTGCGCGCTGATCTCCACTGCGTTTACAATCACCAGAGCTGCGAACCGGCCGGCCACTGCCATCGCCTCCCACCCATGGCTTTCCGCGACCCTCTTGCCTATCGGCAGAGCATCTGCGACCAGCACAATCTGCCTGCCGAAAAGTGCGCCACCCTGGGCACTGCGGCCAATATGCATAACGCCTGCATTTCGGTGCACTCGTTTCGCGATCTCACCGTGGCCGCGGTCTGTACCGGCGGGGTTGAGACCAATGCCGGCCGGGCCGGCGACCCGGCCTCAGTGGCCGAAA
>JAVEYP010000065.1:0-7793 GCA_034003445.1 Desulfobulbus sp. | reverse complement strand
TTTCTCTTCCATTGTGTGAGTCTTCTTTGGACCTTGAGCAACATGTGGTGGAACAACCTGTTCAGAGTTCAGCCCGGCAACTGGTCTTTTCCCTTGATGCAGCGGTAGGGACGGTGCAAACGTTCAGAGACGACATGAAACTGTTGAGTAAATATACAAAAAATCTATTTTGATAGCATTGTTAATGCTGTCAAAATTTGACCAAAGAGATTCTCTCTGAACATAAAAATAAAGATTTATATTTGTTTTTTTATCCTAAAGAAAGGTTTTTAGATTCTGATTGCAAAGAAAAAACATGTTGAATAAAAGCCACCTGAAAATTGAAAAACATGATTTAATTTTAATCTTAACATGTTTTTATATATTCCTTGTTATAGAACGACCTTGGGAATCCATCCGGTATTTACATGAAATACCAGTAGAGAGAATTTTTGCTATTTTCCTGATATTTTCCTCGTTTCTTGCCGGTAAATTTACAGTTGAAAAATCATCGACCAATTTCTGGGTATATGGATTACTCTTGCTCCATTTCTTGTTGGCCCCATTTTCATATTCTTTAGAATTTTCAGTAGAAATGGGAATAGAATACGCGAAAATGGTTGTCTTGTACCTGCTTATGCTCAGTGTCGCCAAAGATGAAGATTCGCTCAGGCTCCTCATCAAGGCCTTTGTTTTGACCATGTTTGTATATATGTGCCACTCCTTGTTGGAGTACTCCAATGGACGTCATGTGTATAGGATGGGGATATCCAGAATGGTTGGTGTGGATGAGACATACAATGATCCGAACAGCTTTGGTGCAAGTGTGGTGCTTTGTCTGCCCTTTGTCTATGCCTTATTTCGATCTGAGACGAAACCGTTTTTGCGAAAACTCTATCTTGGTCATTTTGCCCTTGCTGTTGTTTGCGTTATTTTGACTGGTTCGCGATCCGCATCCATTGCACTCGTTTCTTTAGTTCTTGCCTGGGCGTTATCGCAAAAAGGGATGAAAAAACTTCGTATTTTCATCCTTGTCCTTGTTGCACTCGGAGCCGTATGGACTGTGATGCCCACAGAAAAGCGGGAAAGGATCCAGACCCTCTGGGATAAAGACGTCGGGCCCAAAGGGGCTCATCAGTCGGCCGATGGCAGGCTCGCTGGCTGGTGGATAAGTTGGGAGATGTTTAAACAACAACCCTTTACCGGTGTTGGGCCCGGGGGCAAGAACTTTATAGGATATAGGATATCCCACAATGTCGACTCCCTCCTTGGTACCCCTCCTACATCAAGCCAGTCTCACCATCTGTATGGGGAGGTGCTGGCTGAGTTTGGTTTTGTTGGGGCTTTCCTTTTTGGGGGCCTGGTGCTGTCAATCTGGTCCCAGGCGAGAAGGGCACAGAAAAGGTTCACTGTTTCGGATGGGGGAGAATCTCATTTTGCCTATTGGTTAGGCGCTGCCATTGTAATGGCTTTGCTGCTGTTACTGCTTTTGGGCTTTGGGGGGCATAATTTTTACCGTCCGTTGTGGTTGTGGCTTGCTGCCTGGTCAGGAAGTCTGGCCCATCTTGCCCGTGGGGCGGGCGATTTACTTCCGGACGGTACCGCCAAGGATCAGGCCGTGGAAGGCACATTAGAGGCACTATGATACCTGCAAGCCATAGCAATGAAACCGCCAAAGTGCTGGTTGTCGCCCGCTGGCCTTTGGGCGGCATCCGAACCTATATGCTCTATATGTACCGCCATTTTCCGGCTTCGTTTCAGGTAACGCTTCTAGCCGCATCCACCCAGGAAGATGCGGCCTTGATGAGCGATTGTGCTGTGTATAATGCTGATTTGACGATTGTTCGGGTCAGTTCCACTTTTGATTTTATTTTAGCGATTTCCAGGCAGTTACGAAAAAATCGCTTTGATGTCATCCTCAGCCAGGGTTTTATCTCTTCGGTCGCTGTCTATTGGGCCAACCTGTTCATTGGTGTGCCGCATGTTCTGACTGTTCATGGCATTGTCGAGCCGCAATACCTTGCAGGCAGGCTGAAAATTCCTAAAAAACTTCTGCTGGGCTGGATACTGGGCCGGATAACGCTGATCTATGCAGTGAGCGGAGATATCCTCGATCATTTGTACAAGCAATTTCCTCGACTCAAGCGCACAGGCGAGACCCGGTCGATAATAATCCCAAATGGTATCGAGTTGACGGTGCTGGATGAACCTGCTGAGTCCCCTTGCCTTGTCCGTGAACAGTTGGGGATAGATCAAGCGACTTTTCTTTTTGGTTTTTTTGGCCGATTTATGCCGCAAAAGGGTTTTGATCTGCTTATAGATGCGCTCTCCTCGCTGCGAGAAGAGGCTGGTACAGAGCGTCGCTTCGCTGTGGTGGCCGTTGGCTCGGGCGACTACTTGCGAGAATATCAAGAGAAGGTTCGTTCACAAGGACTGGATGAGCTGGTTCATTTTCTGCCCTTCCAGGCTGCAGTGTACCGTCTGTTTCCACAAATGAATGCGATTGTGATGCCTTCCCGGTGGGAGGCAAGCGGGTTGTTGGCAATGGAAGCCCTGTGTATGGGCACACCGCTGATTGTTTCCGACTGCATGGGCCTGCGAGAAACAGTGGCCGGCACCCCGGCAAAGGTTTTTCAACCCGAGAACGTCCCTGCGTTGGCTGATGTGATGTTGGAGAGCATGCGAAATGGTTCTGGGCCAATTTTTCGTGACTTTATCCCAACGGCGCGCGTACGATACGATGTTCGCCATTCCTCAGAGCAGCTTGTACAACTCATTGAAAAAATTCAGGTCCAACGAATAAAAAATTAATGGAATTCCCTGCTAGAGTCATTCTTGAAACCTAAAAGCTGGGCTTCTTTGCAAAACCTGATTTTTTGCCAAGAGAGATTGTTTTTCTGGCACATTGTTATTCATGAATTTTTTTAATTTTTTAATCTAATAGCTAAAAGTAAATTATGGGTAAAAAAAATATTTTTTACGTGGGCCCGGAACACCATAAAACTCATTTGCATTTTATAAGAGAACATGTTGGAGGCGAATATTTTATTACTGGCTACAATACAGCCCAACAGAATACCTACGAAGCAATCGAACGTCTTGATGGCAAAGATGTTATCTGGTTTTTTGCAGATCTCTATGAAAATATAATTCCTTATCTTAAGGGAAAGTCAGTTTTTGTCCCTCATGGTCTTGGATTTAAGCCATATCTGACTGGGAACATTTCCCGAGTAAAGCTTTTAAAAAAATATATTACAAAAATATGGTCAACAGGTCACCTTGAAGAATACAAATATTTAAAGGAAGGTATTGATAGGAATAAAATAGAGCAGATTGGGTATACGTTACTCTTCGATATTCCAAAAGGACCAATGGTGGAAAATAGTCTTTTTGTGTCAGTAGGTTGGTTTCGTGAACTAACATGTTGGCAAAATATGCTTCGCTTTATAAAATCAATACCTGATGACATATCAGTTCATGTTTCTACACACCCAAGTATGCCTCAAGAGATAAAGCAAGAATTTCTACAATATATTGATAGTAGGGAAAATTTTATCTGTAGTTTCGAGGAAAACGATATAAAAAAAGCATTTTCTATATGCAGTCGCGCTATTGTTGGATTTAGCTCTGTGGTAACCCCATTTCATTTTTTCAGAAAACCAGTAATTTTTATTAAGGATAGGAATAGATTTCCTTTTTTTCAATGGCAACGTTTGAAGCTTCAATTACGTAATAAATTATTTTTTGATATTCTTTCAGAATCTACAAAAATACTGGCTCCCAGTATTTTTGATAGGGACTTGGTAATGAACGCGAAGTTGTCGAAATCCGCCAAAAAAATTTTTTATGAGTCGAACTGGGATAAAGATTTGACAGTCAGTTTAATTGATAAAGCCATGTCGAGATTATAAATATTTTATATACGATCTGTTCGGTTCAGAAATTAAAGATGCAATCCATCGTATTTTTCTAGTCTATTTATTGAGTAGTTATCCCTTCTAGGGTTAGTACATAAAATAAAGAACGAAATAATATGCTCAATGGTCCTGTGTAGAGGAGTGTAGCACATTATTTTGCTCTTAGCTTCATAGCTACTGCCTCTTTTGGGGGAGAAAAAAGGATAGGTTGAAACGTCTATTGTTCACAACAAGTTTTCGTTGGCGTAGTAGCTTACTGTTCACAAGGAATAATATGGATTTACTCGCTCCTTTGTCACGAAATTTTATCGCACCCCTGTGGGCACTTTGGGAAGGTAGTCCATACTTGCATCACTACCGGAGATTTTTGGAGACCCAATTTGATCCTGTTGAAATAATCGAGAAAAAACAGCTGGAAGATGTACGAAAAATTAGTACCTTTGCTTATAATTCTGTTCCATTCTGGAAGGACCGCTTCGATTCCTCAGGTTTAGATCCATTAAGTATAAGCAGTTTACCCTGTTTACATAAGCTTCCTCTTTTAACAAAAGCAGATCTTCGTGAGCAAGGAGACCTGCTTTTATCGCAAAAGTTACTAAAAGGCCTTCATCAGCATACCACCTCTGGTTCGACCGGAGTTTCCGTAACAGTGTATCGCGATGAACCCTGCCAGCAATTCAAACGGGGGGCAACCCTGCGTTGCGACGAGTGGACCGGATGGCGCCTGGGGGAACGGGTGGCGGCCATCTGGGGCAATCCTGAGATTCGCACCGATTGGAAAGGTAGGCTGCGCCACATCCTGTTGGATCGCACCTCTGTGTATTTGGATACGCTCAAGATGAATGAGCAGTCCATGCAGGTCTTTGCCGAAGCACTGCTTGCCCAGCAACCCTCCCTCCTGTTTGGTCATGCCCATTCCTTGTATCTCTTTGCCTCCTTCCTGCGTGCCAAACGACCGGAAGCCCGGATACGGCCCAAAGGGATACTGTCCACTTGTATGGTTTTGCATGATTTTGAGCGGGAGTTGATCGCCTCGGTTTTTGATTGTCCTGTTATCAATCGCTATGGGTGCGAAGAGGTCAGTTTGATCGCTTGCGAATGCCGCGCGGGCGAAGGGCTTCATGTCAATGCAGAATGCGTGTATGTCGAATTGCTCGATGAGCAGGGCGAGCCGTGCCCGCCAGGCAAGCCCGGGCGGGTGGTTGTCACCGACTTGCACAATCGGGCTATGCCGATGATCCGCTATGAAGTGGGAGATATGGCGGTCTGGGCCGATAAGCCTTGTTCCTGTGGCCGAACCCTGCCTTTACTGGCCAGAGTAGAGGGGCGGGTGGCGGATTATGTGCTGACCAGGGCAGGAGACTATATTTCCGGGATCTCCCTGACCGAGAATTTTGCCGTCAAGATTCCCGGAGTCGCGCAGATGCAGATTGTTCAGGAAGAGATTGGCCGCTTTACCTTCAACATTGTCAAGGGCCGCGATTTTTCCAACCAGAGCCTGGCAGTCTTGGCCGAACAGGTGGATCGCCACTTTGGTACGGGAACGCGATACACCATCGCCTACCTGGACACAATCCCCCAAGAGCCTTCCGGTAAATACCGGTTCTGTATTTCCAAAGTTCGGCGTTGCTTTGACTAGCCAGCGAATAGTTTTCTTTAATTCGCTCTCCGGCACAGCGCTCTATGTGGTCAACATAGCGGTCGTCTTCATTCTCAGCCCCATCCTTCTCCGGGCCCTGGGCAACAGCGCCTATGGTCTGTGGGAACTGATCATGAGCGTGGTCGGCTACATGGGGTTGCTTGACCTGGGCATTGGTTCGGCCATGGTGCGCTATGTTGCGGTCGCCGACGGGAAGGGTGACCGCGATGATATGGCCAAGACCATGGCCACGTCACTCGTTTTCTTTGCGGCAATGGGCATGGTCGCTTCCGCTATTTTTGCCGTTTTAGGATTTTACCCTGGCCTTCTTGCTGGAGGGGAAGCGATTCAAATTGCTGGTGTTCAATACCTTTTTTATCTTTTTGCCGTCAATGCCCTGTTCTTGTTTCCAATGCAGGTTTTTCTTGCCACATTGCTCGGCATCCAGTGCCATTATTTTATTAATTTTTCCAGGATGTTGTTTGCCATAATAAAATCCATCATCACCTATTGGTATATAACCACCCGTGGCGAGCATGTACTTTTGTTTATATCGGTCGTTGAGTTAACGGCAACATTACTTTCCTTTTTCGTTTTTTATGTATTTCTTTATGCAAAAAAAGAAATTCCAGGGTTCTCATTACACTCTATCAGTAGAGAAAAATTTAAAGATCTGTTTGTTTTTGGTTCAAAAAATCTCGTCATGATGGCGGCTTCCCGTTTACAGAACCAAAGTGTCCCAATCATTATAGCCAATGTCGTTGGTGTCAGCAGTATTGTCTATTATGCCTTCCCCAATCGGCTCGTTGACTACGCCAAGGGGTTTGCCTCAGCCATCGGTACTCCCTTGACGCCCTATTTCAGTTCAGTGGTCGGCAGAGGGCGCTCCAGTGAACTGCGGAACACCTGGCTGCAAACAACCTTTGTGCTGCAGGCAATCATGTTCATTATGCCTGTGGTGCTGTGGCAGTATGGCGAAGTTTTTCTTCGTTTATGGATAGGCCTGGAATACGCTGAAGCCGGCCGCTGGGTCATCAAATTGTTGGTTATAGGCTTGGTGGCCGACGCCTTGGCAGCCAACAGCTTCCGGTTGTTGACCGCCCAGGCCAGCCATGGGAAAGTGGCTGTGCTTTGGTTGATACTGGCCGCACTCAGTATCCCCACCGGAGTACTGTGTGGAAAAATTTGGGGTATCGAAGGGGTGACGCTTGCTGTGGTGTTGGTTTCAGTGGTTGGCAAATTAGCCACGGTGATGTTCGCCTGCGCCTCTTTAAATATTACTCAGGTAGAATATTTTCGGGCTACCTGTATGAAGCTGATTCTCCCGCTGGTCATGAGCGCCGGCTGTTCTGCCCTGTTGCTGCAGTTTTATACAATTACCAGTTATTTTGATTTAATTTGCCATGTTGCGCTGGTTTGCTCATTATATTGTCTCCTTTTTTGGATGTTTTCTGTTGATGCAGTTATGAAAAAAACTGTCCTTAAAAAACTTTCATATAAATTTAAAAAATAAAAACTAAAGGAAGGTTTGTGTGTGAAGCATGCTCCTAAAGTTTCAGTGGTTATTACTTGTTATAATTATGGAATGTACCTTCCAAAGGCTGTCCAGTCTGTTCTCGATCAATCTTTCAAAGATTATGAAATCATAGTAATCGATGACGGTTCAACAGATGATACGCCACTTGTCATGGAACAATATCGTCCCTGTGAAAAAATACGCTCTATCCGCCAGGAAAACCAAGGCCAACCCAAGGCTAAAAATAGAGGGATAGCAGAAAGTAGGGGGGAGTTTATCGCATTTCTTGATGCGGACGACATCTGGCTGCCCGAAAAATTAGAACTGCAATTGAAATTATTCAAAAACCCTGATGTGGGAGTTGGCTATACTCGAAGGTATTGGATTGATCCTAATGGAAAAATCATTAAAGGAAATGAACGTACCTTGCGTCGTGGGAATATCCTCAATTATATTTTCATTGACAATTTTGTTTGTTTTTCTACCTCCATTGTGCGTCGAGAACTGTTGACTTTAGCCGATAGTTTTGATGAAACTTTGCCTATGGGTATCGATTATGATTTGTGGATTCGATTGGCGGCGCAATGCGAGTTTGATTATGTTGATCAACCACTAGTCAAGTATCGAACAGGACACGCAAATTTATCGCGAAATGTTATCAAGCGTTATGAATGTGCTGAAAAAATCATGCGGAAGAACCTTGCCGACCCCCAGGTGAGGAAAGAGATGTCTTGGTGGGTCC
>JAVEYP010000064.1:0-7828 GCA_034003445.1 Desulfobulbus sp. | reverse complement strand
GGCCGTGGGCGTGGTGCCGAAATCCTACGACGAGGTCGGCCTGGCCATGGAGGACCTGAACGTCGGCCGTATCGCCGCAGTGGTCTGCGACGACCCGGTGGCCGTCAACTACGCGCTGAACAACTACAAGGACACCCTTAAGATCGCCGCGGTCATCGAGACCGGTGCAGCCGAAAATTACGGCGTGGCGGCCAAAAAAGGCAATACCACGACCCTGGCACTGATTAACAAAGGGATCCTTGCCGTTAAGGCCAAGGAGATCGATAAGGAATTGATCCAGAAATGGATGGGGCAGTGATGTAGCCCTGCTTTGTTAACGCCGGGCTGTAGGGCCCAGCTTTTTTTATCCGATCGGGAAAGATCATGCAGGAACATCAAGTCGCCAAAATTGAAGTCGGTGACGGCGCCGCCATCCCCAACCAGGCGGACCGGGGGCTGGTGTCGGCCTGGTGGATTGCCTTGGTCGGCACTGTCTCCCTGCTCGTCCTCCTGCCCGTACTGAAGCCTGACCCGTACCTGAGCATTCTCCGCGTCGTTCCGGACGGCATCCTCATCACCTTCCAGGTGACGATCCTGTCCATCGCGCTGGCCATCGTTATCGGCCTGTTTACCGGGCTGGGGCGTATCTCCAGCAACCGAGTGATCAACCTAGTCGCTTCCCTCTACGTGGAGGTGGTGCGCGGCATCCCACTGCTGGTCCAACTCTTCTACATCTACTACGCTCTCGGCCGGTTCGTGCGCGTGCCGGACCTGCTGGCAGCGGTCATTGCCATGTCCTTCTGTTATGGCGCCTACATGGGGGAGGTGTTCCGCGCCGGCATTAAGTCCATCGACTACGGTCAGACCGAAGCGGCCCTGTCGCTCGGTTTCAACAGTCGCCAGACCATGGCCTGGGTCGTCCTGCCGCAGGCCTGGCGGACCATCCTGCCGCCCGTGGGCAATGAGTTCATTGCCCTTCTCAAAGATACCTCCCTGGTCTCCATCCTCGCCGTTGCCGACATCCTTCGCCGCGGCCGGGAATACGCCTCGGAAAGCTTCAACTACTTTGAGACCTACACCATGATCGCGCTCATTTACCTGCTGATCACTCTTGTTCTCTCCAAGCTCATCAGTATCATGGAGCACCGCCTGAGCAGCTATGAGCGCCGCTGACCCGATCATTCGCCTGCACAATATCAACAAGTCCTTTGGCGCCTTCAGGGCACTGACCAACGTCAGCCTGGAAATCGCAGCCGGCGAGAAGGTGGTCATCCTCGGCCCGTCCGGGTCCGGCAAGTCGACCCTGCTGCGCACCATCAACCGGCTGGAGGACGTCGACTCCGGCACCATCGTGGTCGACGGCCACAATCTGCACGACCCGAGCGAGGATATCAACCGTATCCGCATGGAAGTGGGCATGGTCTTCCAGAGCTTCAACCTGTTCCGCCATAAGACGGTGCTCGACAACCTGACCCTGGCGCCGATCAAGCTCAAGGGGCTCACGCGGGCCCGGGCCGAGGAGGTCGCTCTGGCCCTGCTCGACAAAGTAGGCATGCGCGACCGGGCGAGCCATTACCCGGTTCAATTGTCCGGCGGCCAGCAGCAGCGGGCGGCCATTGCCCGGGCCCTGGCCATGGAACCCAAAATCATGCTCTTTGACGAGCCAACTTCGGCGTTGGATCCTGAGATGACCAACGAGGTCCTCGAGGTAATGGTCACCCTGGCCCGGGAGGGGATGACCATGGCGGTGGTCAGCCACGAGATGGGCTTCGCCCGCGAGGTGGCCGACCGGATCGTGTTCATGGACGAGGGCAGCATTGTCGAACAGGCCCCACCGACAACCTTTTTCACCAGGCCAGAGAGCCCCCGCACCCGCCTGTTCCTCAAGCAGATTCTCTAGCGGCTCACCGGCTGGTGGTTTCGACAGCAGCAGGCCCCCTTGTTTCCCTTTGGAGTTTTCCATGTACCCCGCACTTCTCGAGATCCATGCCTATGACGGCCCAGGTTACCGTCCCTTGGTCGATTTCCAGCACTGGCGGGTGGCGGTGCTCAATTTCAGCCCGAACCTGCTGCCCGAGCACCTGACAAGCATGCAGCGCCACAACGACACCGACGAGGTGTTCGTGCTGTTGCAGGGTCGCTGCATCCTCTTCACCGGCGAGGGCAGGGAAACGGTCTCCCGCATCCACGCCGAGGACCTGTTGCCGCACCGGGTCTATAACGTCCGCCAGGCGGTCTGGCACACCCACACCCTCAGCCCGGACGCCAAGGTGCTGGTGGTGGAGAATCAGGACACCGGCTACGACAACTCGCCGTTCACACCCCTCAGTAAAGCACAAATGGAGCAGATCCTCCGAATGACCGCTGCGCTTTGGGCAGGCCCTGACCGGTAATCATCCCGTCGCACGGCGGCTGGGAAACCTGCCGGAGCAGCCATGCCGGCTCCATTCAACACTGATATCAAGACGACTCTGTTGTACTCCCCGGGGGCGGCCGAGCTTGTCAAGGAGAGGTCGATCGTGTATATTCTGGCTCCAGCCTAGGTCGTCCGTAACGCTTCCGAACCCCCCTCATGTTCCTCCGCCAGAAAGGTATCGGCATGAAAGCCTCTTTAAGTAAAAAGACCAAGTTCGTTTTCATCACTGGCGGGGTGCTCTCTTCGCTCGGCAAGGGGCTTTCGGCCGCGTCCATTGGTGCGCTGCTGGAGGCAAGAGGCCTGACCGTTACCTTCCAGAAGCTCGACCCGTACATCAACGTTGACCCTGGCACCATGAACCCGTTCCAGCACGGCGAAGTCTACGTGACCAACGACGGCGCAGAGACCGACCTGGACATGGGCCATTACGAGCGATTTACCAACGCGGTGATGGGCCAGAAGAACAACTACACCACCGGCCGCATCTACTACTCAGTGATCATGAAGGAGCGGCGCGGCGAGTATCTGGGCGGGACGGTGCAGGTGATCCCGCACATCACCGACGAGATCAAGGAGTCCATCCTCCAGTTGGATGGCTACGCCGATGTGGCGCTCATCGAGATCGGTGGCACGGTGGGTGACATTGAGGGGCTGCCTTTCATCGAGGCGATTCGCCAGTTGCGCATTGACCTGGGCCGGGAATACACCCTGTTTATTCACCTGACCCTGGTTCCCTACATTAAGGCCGCCGGTGAGGTGAAGACCAAACCGACCCAGCATTCGGTGAAGGAACTGCTTGCTTCGGGCATCCAGCCGGACATCCTTGTCTGCCGTACGGAAACGCCTCTCACTGACGAACTCAAGCGCAAGATTGCTCTGTTCTGCAACGTTGAGGCGGGCTCGGTTATTTCCGCCATTGATGTCGAGTCGATCTACGAACTGCCCCTGAAGCTGTACAGCGAAGGCATTGACGCCCGCATCCTGGAAAAACTCGGCATCTGGACCGGGGCGCCGAACATCGAGCCCTGGGAGCAGCTCAACCGCAAGATTAAAAACCTGAAAAGCACCGTGACCATTGGCATCACCGGCAAGTACGTCGACCTGAAAGAGTCTTACAAGAGCTTGCACGAGGCCCTCATCCACGGCGGCATCGCCAATGATACCAAGGTGGTCCTGCAGTACATCAGCGCTGATAACCTTGAAGACGGCCAGGACCTTGAAAAACTCGACAACTGCGACGGCATCCTCGTCCCGGGCGGCTTTGGCAGCCGCGGCATGGAGGGCAAGATCCAGGCCGTGACCTGCGCGCGTGAGCGCAACATCCCGTTTTTCGGTATCTGTCTCGGTATGCAGTTGGCGGTGGTGGAGTTCGCGCGCAACGTCCTCGGCATCGAGGAGGCGCACTCGGTGGAGTTTAACCTTGCCACTCCGCACCCGGTGATCTACCTGATGGCCGAGTGGTTCGACTTCCGCAGCGGTAGAGTCGAGCGGCGCGACGAACAGGCGGACATCGGCGGCACCCTGCGGCTCGGCGCCTACCCCTGCGCCCTCATGGCTGGGACCCTGGCGGCCGCGGCCTACGGTCAGGAGACGGTCAGCGAGCGCCACCGGCATCGCTACGAATTCAACAATGCCTATCGCGATCAACTCGAAGCCGCCGGCCTGGTGGTCAGCGGCGCCTCGCCCGACGGTAATCTGGTGGAAATCATTGAACTGGCCGGTCACCCCTGGTTCCTAGGCTGCCAGTTTCATCCCGAGTTCCAGTCCAAGCCGATGCAACCGCATCCCTTGTTCCGCGACTTCATCAAGGCCGCCATTGCCCACCGCAAGGGCAGTCAGGGCTAAGCGATGCAGCACGTTGAACTGCCCGACACGCCGTCCGGACCGATTTCCATTGGGCCAGGGGCGCCACTGCTGCTCATGGCCGGTCCCTGTGTGCTGGAAAGCGCCGAGCTGGCCCGCGAGGTGGCCGTTGAGATGCGCGCCATCGCTGCTCGCCTGGGGGTGTCCTATGTGTTTAAGGCCTCCTTTGACAAGGCCAACCGCACCTCGCTGTCCTCCTTCCGTGGACCCGGCGCGGAGAAAGGCCTACGCATCCTGGGCCAGCTTCGTCAGGAACTGGGTGTCCCAGTGGTCTCCGATATCCATGAGCCGGCCCATGCCGGGTTGGCCGCCGACGCCCTGGACATCCTCCAGATTCCCGCTTTTCTCTGCCGGCAGACCGACCTCCTTGTCGCCGCAGCGCGCACCGGCAAGGTGGTGAACATCAAGAAGGGTCAATTCGTTTCCCCTTGGGACATGGCGTACGCGGTCAACAAGGTGCGCGCGGCCGGCGGTCGCCGCATCCTCCTTACCGAGCGAGGGGCCTGCTTTGGCTACAATAACCTGGTGGTAGATATGCGCTCTTTGCCCGTGATGCGCGCGCTTGGCTGCCCGGTGATCTACGACGCCACCCACTCGGTGCAGCTGCCGGGCAGCGCCGGTGGGACCTCTGGCGGCCAGCGAGAGTTTATTCCACCACTGGCTCGGGCGGCCATGGCCGCGGGTATCGACGGGTTGTTCCTTGAGGTACATCCGGACCCGGACCGCGCCCTCTGCGACGGACCTAATTCCCTGCCGCTGGCTGGGGTTGAGCAATTGCTCCGCCAGTTGCTGGCTATCCGCGAGGCGGTCGCTGGGGTGAGCGATGGCTGAGCACGGTTGCGGTCTGCCCGGAGGCGAATACCCTACGGATTGCGAGCTCACCGAGGCCCTGCGCGAACGTGCTCGTCAGCGCAGTCGACCAGTCCTGCGCAGCGCGGCCTGGCAGGCGGCCCTGCCCCGGGCCCGGCAGGTGCGGCTGCTGCTCCTCGACGTTGACGGCGTGCTCACCGACGGCACCATCACCTATGGTACGGACGGTCTCGAGACGAAGAGCTTTCACACCAAGGACGGTCTGGGGCTTAAACTGCTCCAAGAGAGCGGTGTGGCCGCGGGAATTATTACTGCCCGCGCCTCGGAAGCGGTGCTCCGTCGAGCCACCGAACTGGGGTTCGCGCACGTCATCCAGGGCGTTACCGACAAACTGAGCGCCTTTGAGGGAATCCTCAGGGAAACCGGCCTGCGGCCGCCGCAGGCTGCCTACATGGGGGATGACTGGATGGACCTGCCGCTGCTCAATCGGGTCGGTTTTGCCGCCGCGCCGGCCGACGGGATGGCGGAGGTGCTGCAGCGGGTCCATTACACTGCCGAGCGGGCCGGTGGTCGCGGCGCGGTACGTGAGGTTTGCGACCTTATTCTCGAGGCCCAGGGCAACCTGACCCGGATGTTTGCCACATTCGACCGATGATCAAAAATCCCCGCAACCTCCTCTGGATCCTCCCTTTGCTGGTTTTTATCAGCAGTCCGCTGTGGCAGCCTTTGGTGGCCGCTTTCCTTACCCCACGCGGCGGCTATAACCCCAAGCTGGCACAGATCGAAGAACAGACCCCAGCGCAGAATTTCAGCATGGACGAGGTGTCCATCACCCTGGCGAGTGAGGGCCAGGAGGAATGGCAGATCGACGCCGACCGCGCCTATACGGGCGACGACGATCACGTGATTGAGCTGGAGGCAGTTAACGCCATGTATATCGGCACGGAGAAGGAGCCGACCAATATCACCAGTTTGCGGGGCCGGTACCGCATCGACGATCGTCACCTGACCCTGATCGACAAGGTGGTGATAACCAAGCCAACCAAGAATCAGCAGTTGTTCTCAGAACTGCTCGACTACTACGACGCCACCAAGATGGTGGTCAGTCCCGGGCCTGTGCGTCTGCGGGGGCCGGATCTGAACCTGTCCGCAGACCGAATGGATTACGATCTGGCCAGCGAAGGCTACGACTTCAGTGGCCGAGTCAAGGTGAAGATGTAATCCAGGCCGGCTCGTACCAAGATCAATTTTCGAGGAATTCCGTTATGTTGCAGGTGAACGAGCACTATCTCAAGCTTCAGGCTTCCTATCTTTTCTCCGACATCGCCAAGCGCGTGGCCGCCTTTCAGACCGCGCACCCGGACCGTGAGGCAATCAAGCTGGGCATCGGCGACGTGACCAACCCACTGCCCCCGGCCTGCATCGAGGCCTTACATAAGGCGGTGGACGAGATGGGGACCGCCGCCGGGTTCCGCGGCTACGGCCCGGAGCAGGGGTACGACTTCCTGCGTGAGGCCATAGTTGCGAACGATTTCCAGGCCCGTGGCGCCGAGGTCCAGGCGGACGAGGTGTTCGTCTCTGACGGCGCCAAGTGCGACACCGGCAACATCCAGGAACTGTTCAGCACCGAGGCGAAGATCGCGATTCCAGACCCGGTTTACCCGGTCTACTTGGACACCAATGTCATGGCCGGTCGCACCGGGGTCTACCGCGAGGGCCGTTATGAGGGCATCGTTTACCTCGAGTCGACCCGGGAGAACGGCTTTGTGCCGGACCTGCCCACTGAGCCGGTGGACCTGATCTACCTCTGCTTCCCCAACAACCCCACCGGCTCGACCATCAGCCGGGAACAACTCAAGGCCTGGGTGGACTTTGCCCGTGACAGCAAGGCGCTGATCCTATTCGATGCCGCCTACGAGGCCTTTATCCGCGATCCGGACCTGCCCCACTCCATTTATGAGATTCCGGGTGCCCGCGAGGTGGCCATTGAGTTCCGCAGCTACTCCAAGAGTGCCGGCTTCACCGGTACCCGCTGCGCCTACACAGTGGTGCCTAAGGAGTGCATGGCCTTTGACGCCCAGGGGAACCGGCAGGCGATCCATCCACTCTGGAACCGGCGTCACTCCACCAAGTTCAACGGTGTCTCCTACCCGGTGCAGCGGGCCGCCGAAGCGGTCTATTCGCCTGCGGGCCAGGCCCAGTGCGCGACCCTCATCGATGGTTACCTGCACAATGCCACCCTCATCCGCACGGCCATGACCGAGCTGGGGTACAGTTGCTTCGGCGGCACCAACGCCCCCTACGTGTGGCTTGACGGTGGACGCGATTCCTGGGAGTTTTTTGATCTGCTGCTGAACCACGCTGGTGTGGTGTGCACGCCCGGGGCAGGCTTCGGTCGCTGCGGGCAGGGCTACATCCGCTTGTCGGCCTTTAACTCTGAACCTCAGGTTATCAAGGCCATGGAGCGGATCCGCGAAGCCCTGGGCTGAGCAACGCGGAACGGGGAGGGGGCGGCCGCCGTGATCTCAAGAATGACCCCGATGGGCTCAATCGTCGAGCAAGCGGCGGGCGTTTTCGCCGGTGATGCAGGCGTACAGGTCCGCCGGCAGATTCAGGCCGCGTAGTCGTTCGAGCGAGGCAGCCTGGTCGGTCCAGGGGCTGTCTGTGCCGAACAGCAGGCGGTCGGCCGGGTGGGCGAGGAGCATCCGCCGCACCCGTTCCGGGGCCAGATGGTCTAGGGCAAACGACAGCTCCATCCAG
>JAVEYP010000063.1:0-7923 GCA_034003445.1 Desulfobulbus sp. | reverse complement strand
AGGAGCAAGACGCCAATGTCGCCGTAGCGTGCGGCTGGAACAGGATGCGGGAGATCACAATCTCCCAAAATTGCCAGTGCGAGACTGGTTTGCACCAGTCTGAGCTAAAGCGTCACGGATTCAGGTTTAAGAGAAAATAATTTTAAAAAATTCTTAATATTTAATGATACCGATCATGGTATAAATAATTCTATTGTATTTTTTATATGGTCCAGATCGAATAACAAATCTTTATGCATTGATATATAATTTTTATATTATACCCTATTTTATGAAAATTGCTTGAACACTTTATTTAATACGTTGCAAGACCCCTATCGGGACAATGAAGGTCAAAGATCCACCACTGCGCAGAAAGCATGATTATCTTAATAAAGACTAATGAGATGCAGTGCTGACCGTTCAATGTGCTTGACGGTCCAGGCCGTTAGACGTATCCATTCTCAATAAAAGTCTTGGCGAACAATGTGTTAAGCCCTGTTTCGCGACAAACTCTGCGGTCTTCTGGATGCGGGCCACTCGCCTTGTGACAAAGGAAAAAAACATGGCACAAAACACCAAAGATCAGGCAAACCAGAGCAAAGGGGAACGCTTGCAGGAAACACCCCCTGAGAACAACGAGCCGGCCGAGGCGCTGTCTGTGTTGCGCACCCCAGCCTCCTTCCCCATTATCGGCATAGGCGCCTCTGCCGGGGGCCTTGAAGCCCTTGAAGAGTTTTTCAGCGCCATGCCGGCCAATCCCGGGGCCGCCTTTGTGATCGTGGTGCATCTCGACCCGACCCACACCAGCCTGCTGCCCGAACTGCTGCAAAAGAAAACCAAGATGCCGGTCCTGCAGATCGTCAACACCATGGCGGCTGAACCCGACCACGTCTACGTCATCCCGCCGAACAAAGAATTGGTGATCGTCAACTCTGTTTTTCAACTGTTGCCCAGGCGTAAACCGCGCGGCGCTAACCTGCCCATCGACGTTTTTTTGCGCTCGCTCGCACTCGATCAGGGCAGCAATGCGGCCTGCATCATTCTCTCCGGCACAGGCACCGACGGAACTCTGGGCCTGCGCAGCATCAAGGGTGAGGGAGGCCTGGTCGTGGTGCAGACCGCGGAGTCGGCCAAGTACAGCGGCATGCCGCTGAGCGCGATGGCAACCGGACTGGTCGATTTTACCCTTGCCGCCGAAAAGATCCCGGAACAGTTGCTCAAGTATGTCAATCACACAGGCCAGGTTTCGGTGCCTCTTACCGATGCTGAAAAAAAAAAGCAGATCAGGACCTTGCGCACTATTCTTGCCCTGCTGAAAGCCAGTACTGGTCACGATTTTACCCCCTACAAGACCAAGACCATCTCCCGACGGATCGAGCGAAGGATGCATGTCCATCAGATGGCCCATTTAGAGCAATACTTGGACTTCCTGCAGGAAAACAAGCAGGAACAAAAGATCCTGTTCAAAGAAATGCTGATTGGGGTGACCAGATTTTTTAGGGATATCAAGGCGTTTGATTTACTGAGAGACGAATATCTGCCGGCCCTTCTTGCTCACAAAGCGGAAGACGAAGCCGTTCGGATATGGGTGCCTGGCTGTAGCACTGGAGAAGAGGTGTATTCCATTGCTATTGTCCTGCAGGAGTACATGGAGAGCGTAGGCCGTTTCCACACGGTCCAGATATTTGGCACGGATATTAACAGAGACGCGATAAGCTCTGCCCGGGCCGGTGTGTATCCAGCCGCCATTGCCGCCGATATCAGCCCTGAGCGGCTCAAGCGGTTCTTCATTCAACAAGGCGCTCAGTTCCAGATTCAGAAATCCATCCGCACGATGGCGGTCTTTGCCGAACAAAATGTGATCAAAGATCCACCTTTCACCAGGATCGACATGGTGAGTTGCAGGAATCTGTTTATTTATCTCAACCAGGAATTGCAAAGAATCCTGCTGCACATCTTTCAAAACAGCCTGCGCCCGGACGGCTTGCTGTTTCTCGGCGCCGCCGAATCCATCGGTCAGGCCGCGGACCTCTTCACCCCCGTAAACAACCTTTGGAAACTGTATGCACCTGTTGCCCGAGTTAAACCCTTTGCCGCAAGACCATCGACCCAGCCTGTTCTCAATTTTTCACCGCTAGTGAAAACCATGCCCTCAATGAAAAAATCGAAGCAGGCAGTGGGACCGCAGGGCCAAACGGTGGACAGCTCCGCCCTGCTCAAGGCCATTCTGACCGCAAGTCCCCTCCCCGCTTGTGTGGTGATCGATACTCTCAACAACATCGTCTATGTACACGGCCGGACCGGTCAATTTCTTGAGCCGGCGGAAGGCAGCATGAGCGCTAATATCATCGACATGGCGCGCCCTGGCCTCAAATCCACGCTCAGCTCGGTCCTTCCTACCCTGGCCCAGAACAGGCAGGAGATGCGCCGAGAGAACGTACAGATCAAAAGCAATGGCAGCTTTGGCGAGTTCAACCTAGTGATCAAGCCTCTGCCGGAATTCCAGACAGGGTCCCCTGGCATGTCCCTCGTTATCTTTGAACCGACGACCGGGAAAAAGCAGGCGCTGATCACGACCGAAAACAAAGCGATCAAAAATAACGACGATGAATACCGGGGGCTGGAAGAAGAACTGAAATATACAAAAATAAACTTACAAAACGCTATTG
This sequence comes from Desulfobulbus sp., assembly GCA_034003445.1. Lineage (GTDB taxonomy): Bacteria > Desulfobacterota > Desulfobulbia > Desulfobulbales > Desulfobulbaceae > Desulfobulbus. The sequence continues at coordinate 5,272 of JAVEYP010000063.1, read as the reverse complement.
AAGAGCTGCAGCAAGCCAACGAAGAACTCACTTCGGCGAATGAGGGACTGCAGAGCAACAATGAAGAACTCCAGAGTGCCAACGAAGAGCTTACAACATCGAGAGAAGAGATGCAGTCCTTAAACGAAGAGTCGATCACCGTCAACGCAGAGCTCCAAAGCAGAATGGACGAGACGATCAAGGCCAATGACGATATCAAAAACCTGCTGGATGCCACCGGGATTGCTACTCTTTTCCTTGATATGAACCTGGGGGTGCGGCGATTCAACCGCTCCGCCACCAGGATTTTCCCCCTGACCCAGACCGATTTGGGACGCCCCATCCAACATTTCGCCTCCAAACTCGTCAGCCTCGACCTCTACGCCTCCTGTCGCGAGGTACTGCGAGACCTGCACACGCAGGAGGCAGAGGTGGGCGGCACCGATGGAGCTTGCTATCGGATGCGCATCCGACCGTATCGCACCATCAATAATGTGATCGATGGCCTCGTCATCACCTTTGAAGATATCACCCGAACACTCAAAATGCGCAACCAGCTCCAACGGGTCTTCTCCTCAACGGAGGAGCAGATGCTGATCATGTCCAAGGTGTTCATGGACAGCGCTGATCCGATTATTATCCAGAATTTGGAGGGTACTCTCGTTGAGGTGAATGATGAGGCCGTCCAGGTCTACGGCTGGACGCGTGACGAACTGGTGGGCAGGAATTCATTGTCGTTGGTGGCCCGGGACTCCCTTGACCAGGCAAAAAAGACCCTGGCCCAGTGTCGCTCCGGCAAGTCGATGCGCAACATAACAGAGGAGTGGTTGCACAAATCCGGCAGCCGCATCCCCGTGCTGGCGACCTATTCACTGTTATCGGGAAAGGACGACCAGCCGGTGGCCATTGCCGTCATCAGCAAACAGTATCCGCCCACATCTCAATGGGCACCCCGGGATGAAAAATAACCACGGCTGCATCCGGACACGGGGAGTTGGTCCAGCAGTTCCGGATGCAGCAACATCGTCCATGATCCCACTTCAGGGGCGGGCTGAATGCTTGAGGCAGGACCGGGTTCGGAGAAACCAACCGAGGTGCTCCGGTCCAAAGTTTTTGCCACAGGCCGGCAGGATACGGGACACTCAATGAGCGGACCTGAGGAGAGTAGTCCGTTGCAGGAGCCTCACTCTAGGGGTGATTGTCGCGCTGCGCCAAGCGCTTGGAATCCACCACAAGCATCCTCTGTTTCGACAGAGCAGATCCCTCCTAAGGCTCCACGTGGTTCCCGCCTTCCTGATCTTCCCTGAACCTCCTTCGAATACAGGCTTGGCCGTATTGATTTGCACGGATCGGCCTGATTAACATTGTGGCAGGACACTGTCCTTGGCCTGCTGCGCCCGCTTTGGTCGGGACTGTCTCTTCAGTATCTCTCCAGTCGAATTTCATTGCCCCTGACGAGAGTCGCGCACGCATGAGCCTGCCGCTGCCACCCAATACCCACGCCGCTGCTGTCCTCGGTTTAACCGTGGTGGCGCTCATCCTGTTCAGCCGGGAGAGAATCCAGCTGGAGTCCTCCAGCCTGCTGATCCTGCTGCTTCTGGCCGTCGGCTTTGAGGTTTTTCCGTACCAGGTCGGCGGTACGACCCTGCATGCGGTTGATTTCTTTACAGGCTTTGGCAACGAAGCCTTGGTGGCCGTTTGCGCGTTGATGATCGCCGGACAGGGCATCCTGCGGACTGGGGCCCTTGAACCCGCAGGACGAATGCTGGCCCGGCTGTGGAAAATGAGTCCTGGGTTCTCTTTGTTGATCACCCTCCTCTTCGGCGCAGCCATCAGCGCCTTTATCAACAATGTCCCGGTGGTCGTGCTGCTGCTTCCGGTGTTAATCTCTGTTTCCCTCAAAACCGGAACTCCTGCCTCATCCGTGCTGATGCCCATGGGTTTTTCCACTCTGTTGGGAGGGGCGAGCACCGCCATCGGCACCTCAACCAATCTGTTAATCGTGGCCGTGGCAGCGGAAATGGGGCTGAAAGAAATAGGCATGTTTGACTTCCTTCTGCCCGCAACCCTGGCCGGCGCAGTCGGCATCGGCTACCTGTGGCTGATTGCGCCGCGGCTGGTTGCCAAGCGAGACATAGCCCTCAGCAACGCTTTGCCGCGCATCTTTGACGCGCACTTGGCCGTGCAACAGGAGAGTCCGATCGTGGATAAACCGCTCTCCCGAGCCCTGGAGCTCACCGCAGACGCCATGACGGTCCAGGCCGTCGTGCGCGGTCCAGGCAAGGTGATCATGCCGCTGCCGGATGTGCTCCTCAAGGCCGGTGACCACCTGGTGGTCAGAGATACACCCGAGCGGCTCAAAGAATTCGAAACAACTCTCGAAGGAACTTTGTACCCGGTTGATTCGGCAGAAATCCCAGTGGATGATGACAACCCCCTCCAGGCCGAGGACCAGCAATTGGCAGAGGTGGTGATCATCCAGGGCTCATCCCTGAAGGGGACAACCCTGAACAATTACGGCTTTGCCTACCGGCACGGGGTGGTTACCCTGGCGATCCACCGCACCGGGAGACGGATGCAGCGAATCCATGAGAAGGTCAACGAGGTTCGTCTGATGCTTGGCGATATTTTGCTCATCCAGGGGCCACGAGCACGTATCCTGGAGTTGAAAAAAAGCCCGGACATGCTGGTCCTTGACTGGACTATGGACCTGCCTTTTTCGAAAAGGGCGCCGCTGGCAATGTTCATTATGATGGGCATCATCCTGGTCGCAGCCTTGGGCCTACTGCCTATTGCCATCAGCGCCCCCTGCGGCGCGCTGCTGATGATTGTGACCGGCTGCCTGAGCTGGCGCGATGCAACCAGGGCCCTGAGCGCGCAAGTGGTCCTGATCGTGGTGGCCAGCCTTGCCCTGGGCAGCGCTATGCTCCAAACCGGGGGAGCGGATTATCTTGGCTTGCTTTTCGTGGCCATTGCCGGGGACGCCTCACCCGCTGCAGCCATCAGCGGCCTGATGCTTTTGATGGCCGTGTTCACCAACATCATCTCCAACAACGCCACCGCCGTAATCGGTACCCCTATCGCGATCTCTATAGCCACCCGGATGGCGCTGCCCCCGGAGCCATTTGTACTCGCTGTCCTTTTTGGTGCCAATCTGAGCTTTGCAACGCCCATGGCCTACAAGACCAACCTGCTTATTATGAGCGCCGGTGAATACACCTTTAGCGATTTTTTCAAAATGGGCTTGCCGCTCGTGCTCCTGATGTGGCTGATGTATTCTTTTCTTTTACCGTGGCTCTATCTGTAGTTACTTGAAAAAGTAAATATTTTTTATATTGAACAAGGATCCTTTATCTTTTTTAATTTTTTTATGGTCATTTTGGCCTTTTTTTTATAAAAATAACCTTGCGCAGCAGTTATTCTAAAAACCAAAGGAGAAAAGATGCATTTAAAAGAAGAGTATAAACAAAAAATTGAAGCAGAGCACGCGCACTTCCAGACTCGACTAGCCGCATGCAAACTCAACCCTACTCGATTGACAGCTGAAGATCGAACCAAGCATCTCGCCCACCTCGAAACACTAGAACAGCGCATGGCCTCTTCCCAGCAAAGAATGAAGGACCTCGACAATGCTGATGAAACCGTCTGGCACGAGATCAAAGAGGATGTTGAAAGCACCTGGGTTGCCCTTCAAAACGACATCGAAGAGGCCATCAGGCACATGGGAGAGTGAGCGCTCCGCCAAGAATTTTTTGAGAAATCCTCATTTTTGGCACTCCAGCGCCTCGCGGTACTTCAGAAAAGGACCGTGCTGACTGAACCGCCCTGCGAGACAAAACCGGTTGTTTAAGCAACCGGTCAACCCTTGCGTTCAACTGGCAACCGCGGTTGAAACGGCAGCAGGGCTCGAGCAGGCAGGATCCGCTTGCCGGTTGCTGATGGCATGGCAGGTGCTCTCGAGTGCGCGCTTTCACCAGTGCCAATGACAGTGTTCATCCAGTGGAACATCAAGTCCTCATCACCGTGGCCATACTTGGGTGTGATGACTGGTTCGTGCCGGCAGTGAGACTGCCGGCGACCACGAAGTGGTGAGCATTTCTTGAAACCGGCTGGTGGGCAAGGGAAGGGCTGAGAGGAGCGAATTTTAAAGAACCCCTCGGAACAAGCCCCTTTCGTGCCGTATGCTCCCAGGAGTTCGAGCAAACTGAGGTTTTTTGAAACTCGATTGTGTTTTTTGGGCGGAGCGCGCTCTGGTGTTGCTGAAGGGCGCTGGTAAGAGGCAAGGCTGGGCGGACAGACACCATCCGAGAAGGAGAACAAGAAAAAAACTTTGTTGAGTTTGGGTGATCAACGGATTTTCGCAGCACTGCGGCCAAAGAGTCTCTGTAGCAGCCGCGTCTGTGAGCCTTCGTCTGAAGCAGGTGTGCGGCCCTCAGGGCAAGCGGCGCGTTCCTTGGACCATCTGCTTGTATGACCCTTCCAGCCTAGCTCTCTTTCTTCCCTCAGCCCACGACCAAACTGACCACCGATTCCTGGTGTTCTGCACCGCGATCTCCAGTTGCCTCTTCCCGTACCTGGCCAACGGACGGTCCGCTATCTGTCAGTGCGTTGGACAACACCTTTCTTGCTGTCGTTTCTCCTGCCTGTGCAACAACTCCTCAATGCGCAGGAGCAGCTCGTCAGAATCTACAGGTTTGAGTAAATAATCATCGGCACCCAGGCGCAAGGCCTGGACCGCAGATTCAAAATCACCGCATCCAGTGAGCAGAATAACACACACCTGTGCATCACGTTTTTTGGCCTCGGCTACAACGTGCATCCCGCTCAAGCCAGGCATGGCCACGTCGGTCACCACTAAGTTAAAGCTGGTTGAGCGAATAAGTTCAATCGCTGTCTCTGCATCCATTGCGGTGGTCACGTCATACTTTTGTACGCTGAGGTCTCTGGCGTACGAGCGCAGGATGCTTAGCTCATCATCCACCAGAAGCAACTTTTTAGTGTTCATATCCCAAACTCCTTCTGTTCTCACACCTGCAATTACTTTGCTAGCAGAGTGCCAGCAATTTCATTTTATGTGCAAGTGATTAAATCAGGGAGAAAATAGTTAGGTAGAGTACCCATTGTCTGGACAGAGTGGGGCAGGGAGGAGGAAGGCGCGCGAGCCGGCCCACGGCCGCAGTTAAAACACAGCCCAGAGCGCGGGAAGCGGAGAGGAAAGAAGGGGAGGCTCGGTCAATCCGGTTGCCAATCAGGCCGACGACCCGGTCCACGCACCGGTAACTTAACGCGAAAA
>JAVEYP010000062.1:0-7981 GCA_034003445.1 Desulfobulbus sp. | reverse complement strand
CAAGCACATACTCAAACAGGTTGCCGAGCAGCTGCAGGGCCACATCCTTAAAGGCAAGCGTCGGGCCGTGGAAAAGTTCAAGGATGTAGAGGTCGCCCACTGGCCGCACCGGCGTCACCTGCGGGTGGCTGAAGGCGGCGCAGGAGCGCTCGATCAACTCCTCAAGGTCAGTGTGCGGGATGTCGTCGATGAACAACGACAGGATCTCCAGGGCCAGGTACTGGTAGGGAAGTTGTTGCCAGCAGTCCAGCTGGGACTGCTCGATAGACGGCAGCCGCTCCGGCAGAAGGAGGCCGCCGTCGCGGGCCAGTCCCATCATAACCGCATCCTGGAAGCGAATCGGCTCGATGCCGCCGCGAGTGCTGATATAGCGCATGGTAAAACCTCGTCTTAAGCTCTCGTGGCCCGTTGCCGGAGCGGGTTATGGGATGACCCAGCAGCCGGCCGAAACAAGCGAGGACCGGATGCAGACGGCCTGGGCGGGTCAAGTTTCAGAGGATCAGGCTCTCGCCTTCCATTTCGGCCGGAATGGGCAGGTCCAGCAGGGTGAGGAGGGTCGGGGCTAAGTCCTTGAGCGCTCCACCCCCGCGCAGTTGGCGGCCGCGATGCGCATCCGAGACCAGGATGCAGGGTACCGGATTGAGGGTGTGGGCGGTGTAGGGCCCATTGGTCTCCGGATCAAACATCTGCTCAGCGTTGCCGTGGTCAGCCGTGATGAGCATGGCCCCGCCGCGCTCGCGGACAAAGGCCTCGATCCGGCCGACACAGCTGTCCAGCGTTTCGCAGGCAATAACGGTCGCAGCGATCACGCCGGTGTGGCCGACCATGTCGCCATTAGCGAAGTTGAGGACCACCAGGTCGTACGGGTTCCCGGCCGCCTCCTCTCGGGCAAGGGCTTGCAGGAGGGCGTCGGTGACCTCGACGGCGCTCATCTGCGGCTTTTGGTCGTAGGTAGCCACCTCCCGCGGCGAATTAATCAGGATACGATCCTCGCCGGGGAAGGGCACCTCGATACCGCCGTTGAAAAAATAAGTAACGTGCGCGTACTTCTCGGTCTCGGCAATGCGCAGCTGATGTCTGCCGTGGCGGCTGATCTCCTCGCCGAGGATGCGGGTCAGGGCCACCGGCGGAAAGGCCACCGGGAAGGTGAAGTCGGCCTCGTACTCGGTCATGGTCGCCAACTGCAGCAACTTCGGTCTGGACCCAGTGTCAAAGGCAGAGAAGGAGGCGTCCCCAAAGGCGTGGCAGAGTTCGCGCACGCGGTCGGCTCGGAAATTAAAAAAGAGGACGGCATCACCGTCGGCGATCAGCGCACGCGGTGCGCCTCCATCGTCAACGAGCACCGTGGGGGTGATAAACTCGTCCGTCTCGCCCCGGTCGTAGGCGGCCTGCACCAACGCGACCGGATCGGCCGCGATCTCCCCCTGGCCTGCGACCATGGCCTCCCAGGCCTTGTGCACGCGGTCCCAGCGCTTATCTCGGTCCATGGCCCAAAAGCGACCGGACACGGTAGCCACTTGGCCGCAGCCAAGTTGTTCCATGGCCGCGACCAGTTCTTCCATAAAGCCGAGACCGCTGCTCGGCGGGGTGTCGCGACCATCCATGAAGCAGTGAACAAAGACGTGCTGCCCCAGTCCCTTGGCCGCGGCCATCTCCAAGAGGGCGACGAGGTGACGCTGATGCGAGTGGACGCCGCCGTCGGAGACCAGGCCGCACAGGTGCAGGCGACTACCGGCCGTGGCTACCGCGTCCATGATGCCGACGAGCACCGGGTTGGTGGCGAACTCGTCCCGGTCGGCCGCCAGGTTGATGCGTGTGAACTCCTGGTAGACGATGCGGCCAGCGCCTATGTTCAGATGCCCAACCTCGGAGTTGCCCATCTGCCCCTCGGGCAGACCGACTAGGCCGTTGTGGGCGACGAGCGTGGTTGTGGGATACTCGCTCGCTAACCGATCCATGTTCGGGGTGGCAGCGACAGAGATTGCGTTGGTTGGTGAGGGTTCGGCAACTCCCCAGCCGTCGAGGATGACGAGCACAACGGGAAATGGAACGGGCATGGCGACCTCCTCCTTGGTTACGGCTGCGGCGCTGTGGCCATGAGTTCTTCTGGTTCGATCTTTGGCGCATCGTGCCACAGCCCCTCCAGGTCATAGAAGGCGCGGCTCTCGTGGTAGAAGATATGGACCACCACGTCCCCGAAATCGAGCAACACCCATTTTCCTTCGCGTAACCCCTCGCTGTGTTTGCTGCTGATCCGCTTGGCGCTGAATTCCGCCTCGATCGCCTCGGCCAGACCCTGCACATGCCGGGTCGAGCGACCGCTCATGATAACGAAATAATCGGTGAACGAGGCGAGTCCGCGCACGTCGAGCACGACCAGATCCTCGGCCTTGGTGTCCAGCGCAACCCGGGCGCAGACGGCGGCCAATTCTTGTCCCTCTTTTCCTGCGTACTGCTTTTTCAGATGTCTCATAGGAGCCTTTTGCAAAATGAACGGCTTGCCACGTTGGGTGCGAGCGGCACCCTCTGATCTTTAAATAGCCTGTGTTTATCCGGCCAGCCTGAACAGCTGATCGATAAACAGGATGAAACCCCAAGCATCAGGGGGAGAGGTACCCTGCTGCGCATCCTGCACCATGACGCTGGTGGCTGCGAAATCTTCTTTCAGTCCACTCTATGCTGGCCCCGCACAAGATCAAATCTTGTTGCGCTCTGCTCCGTGCAGGTGCCAGGAGGAAATCTTATTGCCTTGTCCATGTGAGCGATAATCGGGCGGGATAGGCCAAACTTCCGGCTGGTCTCTTCCATCACCTGAGCGATAGCAGCGACGCTGGCAAACATTCGTTGGGATGGGGAAACACACTTCTTTACACGTAACCCGTCCATCATGACATCTTTTTCGTGAACTCCATGGCACCCTTTCAGATTTTTTGTGCCAGAAGGTGAATGTCCATCCACTTAAAATAGTTCAATATTTTACACTAAAAATATTCTCGAAGATAGATCTCACGGCTGCGGGAATCCTCGTCAATTTGCACAAGGCTCATTCTCTTCTTTACCCTTCCTTCTACTCGTTAGATTAGGTGCGTCCAACTCGGAGGAGCACTGCTTAGGCAGAATCAGTGCGCTCCTTGTCGGTGACGGCCTTTTTCCCTGTCCCTTTTTTTACCCGGGGCGGGAACTCGAAAGTGAGCTTGCCCTTGGCATCAAGCAGGAGATAGGCGTCAAACGGCTTCTTCCTTTTGGAGATGAAGCCGGTGATCAGCTCGGTGCGGCCGCTGGTGAGCAGCTGGCGGATATGGTCTGGGTCGAGCTGCCGCTCGAGGATCATCTTGGAAATGCGCAGCCCCTTCTTCTGGTCGCCATCCAGGGCCGAGTCCGACAGGAAACCGGACGGGGTTTCGAACACCATGGTCCGGTCAATGGGCGACTCACCCAGCGGCTCCTGCCCACGGATCGCGTCCAGGTCGAGTCCCGCAGTCGAGTCGGCGAACAAAAATTCCACCTTGTTGTTTGTCAAGCGCACTGAAGCTGTGAACGGCTTGCCCTTTTTTGAGCGAAAATCAGCGAACGGCCCCAGGGTCTCACCACGGATCATGGTGACGATCTCCTCCTTTTCCATCACCCGGCCGCCAAGCACTTTGCGGATGATTATTTTCTGGTCCGCCGACTCGTAGGCCGAGGCAGTCTCGTAAAAGATCTTGTCATCCACCGGTGAAAACGGTGCCTCGCGACGCTCGCTACCACCGCCCTCACGCACCCGGCTGACAATGTCACTCGTCATCTCACTGATTTCCTTCATGAACTGCGGACGAGTCATGCTACCCTTGAGGATCTGGCTCAGCTTATACTCCCAATCTCCGGTCAGCTCCGGCGAGGCGAGCACATCAATCTGGCGCGCTTCAAGCAGGCTCATCAGCTCAACGGCCTTGCCGGTGGGCACCAGTTCGCGCTGCTCGCGGACCACATACTTCTCGTTGATCAGCTTTTCGATAATCGCCGCGCGGGTCGCCGGGGTGCCCAGGCCGCGTCCCTTCATTGCCTCGGCCAGCTCCTCGTCTTCGACCAACTTGCCCGAATGCTCCATGGCCGAGAGCAGGGTCGCCTCATTGAACCGGGGCTGCGGCTTGGTCTGGTGCTGCTGCTTGTCGATCTCGTCGCAGCGCACCGGGACACTGGCAGGCAGGGCCTGCAGTTCCTTCTCGCCCTCCTCCTCGCTCACCGAACCGTATATGGCTTTCCAGCCCGGTTCGACGAGGATCTTGCCCTCGGTGAGAAAAGTCTCGCCGTCGATCAGTGAGAGGCGCCGGGTGTTGTGAAAGACCGCGGCCGGGAAAAAAGCGGCGAGAAAACGCTGCACGATCATCTGTTAGATCTTCAGTTCCGGTTCGGACAGGGTCTTGGGCAGGCTGGCAGTGGGGATGATGGCAAAGTGGTCAGAGATCTTGCGGTTATCGAAAATTCGCTTGTCTTTCTTGAGATATTTTTTGGTGAGCGCCTCGGCGGCGAAGCGGCCGTACTGCCAGTCCCGCTGCCGGGTGACCACCTTTTCCACCGTCGGCAAGTAGTCCTCGGGCAGGCAGCGGCTGTCGGTGCGCGGATAGGTGATCAACTTGTGCCGCTCGTACAGCGCCTGGGCAATTGACAGGGTGTTCTTGGCGGAAAAGCCGAAGCGACTGTTCGCCTCGCGCTGCAGCAGGGTGAGGTCGTACAGGGGCGGCGCGCCCTTGGTGGATTTCTTGCTGCTCTCCTCCACCTCGGCCGGCTGGTTCTGACAGCGACCGGCAATATCGGTGGCGCGGGCCTCCTCCCAGAGTCGGTTGCGGCGACCGTGCGCCTGCTCATCGTCGCGGGCAAAGTCCGGGTCGATCCACACGCCCTGGTAGCGCACCGGGCCGCAGGTAAAAGCTGCGTGCAACTCCCAGTAGGTGGTCGGCACGAATTCACGCCGCTCGGCCTCTCGCTTGACCATGAGCGATAGGGTTGGGGTCTGCACCCGACCACAAGGAGTTTTGCGAAAGCCACCAAAACGCGAATTGTAGCAGGTGAGCGCGCGAGTGGCATTGATGCCGATCAGCCAGTCCGCCTCAGAGCGGCACAGAGCGGTGTCCTCAAGCGGTCGCATTTCCTGGTCATCGCGAAGATTGTTGAGCCCCTCGCGGATGGCGTCCATCGTCATGGACTGCAGCCACAACCGCTTGATCTGCTTACCCGCCACTGTTCGGGTGGCTGCCTGTTTGAGAATGTATTTGAAGATGAGTTCGCCCTCACGGCCGGCGTCGCAGCCGTTGACGATCACCTCCACGTCCTTGCGGCGAATCAGTTTGCTCAGCGCGTTGAACTGGCTTTTGGTGTTCGGCAGCACCGTTAAGGGGAACTCTTCCGGCAGGATGGGCAGGTTATCCAGAGACCATTTCTGCAACGCTGGGTCGATCTCCTCGGGGTAGGCGATGCCCACCAGATGGCCGATGGCAAAGGAGACGATGTGGTCATCGCTTTCAAAATGGGTTTTGGTCTTGGTAAACTTACCGGGCAGGGCCTTGGCGATGTCCGCGGCTACACTCGGCTTCTCGGCAATGATCAGTGTCTTTCCCATGCGAGGCGCTCAGGCGGTGAGGGAGGAGAGGAAGGCCCGCAGCACCTTGTGCCATCGCTCAGGCTGGTCCAGGTAGCAGGGGTGCGGCGCGCCGTCGAAGATCTCGCGCCGGGCCTGCGGCAGTTCGGCCAGGAGCGTGTCGCTGTCGGTGAGCGGTGCCACCTGGTCCTCACTGCCCCAGACGACAAGGACAGGGACAGTGATCCGCCCTAAACCGGCGCGGTTGTCCGCCACGCCAACCGCACCCACGAGGACCAGACCGGCCAGTCGCGTGGGGTGTTGGATGGCGTATTCCATGGCAATGCGGCCGCCCATGGACGGGCCGACGAGCACGGCCCGGTCGATGTCCAGCGTGTCCAGTAACCGGTGCACGACCTCGCCCGGCGCACAAGGATTGGCCGCACTTTGGCCGAAACCGGGCATGTCAACGGCAAGCACGCGCAGACCGAGATCAGCGAGTTGGTCAAGGGTGCCGAGTTCGCGCCAGGTCTCGGCCTGGAACTTCATACCGTGCAGCAGGACCACGGCCTGGTCGGCGGGATTGCCGGTCTCCAGACAGTGGGTTGTGCAGCCGTCAAGATTGATCTGTCGAGTGGTACTCCTAGTGGTCATTACGCTCTTCTCCGCAAAAAACGGCATGAAGCCGAAAAGGTACGCTGGGTGCAAAGCAGCCACAGCATTAAGCGACATCCGGCCCTTTGTCAACGGTGCGCAGACGACCCCTGGCCGCGTCGGAAACGACAGCGCGGTCGTGCCGCAGCCAGTGCGTCGTGCCAACAGCTCGACCACATCACAAAAGTAACGACCGTGGAAAGAGGCCTTTTTACTTGACCATAGTCGTCTTTTCCTTCTAAAAGAAGCTCTTCCGCGCGGCCCACAACCGCCAGCGCCGGTCCGCATGCCCAACGATAAGCGACCGGGGGTGCGCCAAGGCTCCTGCCTGCGTCCACCCGTTCTCCTCCCAACCACCAGACGCCGCATTGCCTAGTCCGTGCCGCGACAAACAAAAACCAAGACCAGATCATGGACCTGAACAAGACCATCCGGCTGCAGCCAGACTACCTGCTCGAACGCATTGACAACGAAATCACCGTGTACCACCCCACGCTAACCACCTCGTTCTCCCTTAACGAAACCGGTGCCCTCATTTGGGCGCTGTGCGACGGCACCCGCAGCGTGGCAGCAATCATAACCACACTTGGCGAACTCTACCCCGAGAGCCGCGAGCAGATCGCCGGCGACGTGCCCGCTCTCGTCACCGCCCTGGTGGAACGCAACATCGCAGAACTGGCCTGAGCGATGCGTCCCTTTCTCCCGGTCCGGTCCGCAGCATTATGAATGAATACCAGCTGTCCTTTGCCGGCCGCAGCATCATCATTACCTGGGACGACAATGCGGCCGCGGGGTTCCTCAACCTGTTGTTCGCCGACCTGCCGCCGGCGGACGGAGCACAACCAGCCGGTCGGCTCCATCTCCGCCAGGCTGGCGCAGGCAGCTACCAACTCGGCGGCGGCGTTACCCACCTCCACTGCGGTCCGCTGGACGTCACCATGGCGGCGCACCTGTTCGACGCCGTCATCTTCCGGCTACTCGCCCAGCAGGATGACGGCTTGGCCCTGCACGCCGGAGCCGTGATCCGCGACGGCCGGGTGCTCCTCCTGCCGGGCGAGAGCGGTTCCGGCAAAAGCACCCTCACCGGGTGGCTGATCAGCCAAGGCTGCGGCTATCTAACCGACGAACTCGTCCTTATTCCCGCGCAAGGAAAGTTGCAGACCCTCTCGTTCACCAGGCCGCTGTGCATCAAGCACGGGTCAGCGGCGACCGTCAAAGGACTGCTGCCGCCCGGAAAAACGGCAGCACTCGAGGACGGGCAAGGACTGATCCTGCCCCATCGCCAGCTCAACGCCGCGTTCACGCCGATCACCCGTCCGCCCGCCCTGATCCTCTTTCCGGCGTACCGACCCGGCGCAACTCTTGAGGGCGAACGCCTCTCCGGGGCCCGGGCCAGCGCCCTGCTCATGACCTGCAATGTGAACGGTCGCAACCTTACTGGCCACGGGTTTCCACTGGTTGCGCACATCGCCCGCACGGTGCCCGCGATTCGTCTGGTCTACAGTTCCTTCCACGGTCTCAGCACACTCGTGGACCAGTTGCTGGCCACCCTGCCCCAACCATGATTCGCACCGTCCTCGGCCTGTGCGCCCGTGACACGGCGCATGCCGGTATGGTAGAGGAACTGCGCCGCCAATTGTCCTCCTGGCAGCCGGACAGCCGCGCCTGGGAGCAACTCGTTCGGGCCGCCGAGGAACACGGCCTGTCCCCGCTGGTCCACAAACACCTCACCGCCCTCGGGGCTACCCTGCCAGTCGTTCCGCGCCGCCAGTG
>JAVEYP010000061.1:0-8048 GCA_034003445.1 Desulfobulbus sp. | reverse complement strand
AGTCAGTTTATAGAGTATAAGTATCGACGTAATGCACTCTCGTCAACCTTGAATATTGGCTGAACAATACGACCTCAAATTTTTGATTCCTTTTTTCCGATTACTTTTGAAAAAAGTTGGCCTCTCACCTCGATCGAAGCTCCTTTTTTTCCAGGAGAGAAAGAATCCTCACGGCGTCGGCTTTGCAAAACCTCGCTTCAGATGGTGGTGCGGCCAAGGGAGGCGATGCTTCATGCGCGAGGTTGAAAAAATGGATACCAACATTTCGGTGAAAAACTAAGAGGTGGGGTGTTCATGGAGGAATCCCCCCAAGGCTGATACACCCGCGGATTCCGGGTGCAGGCCGCTCAACGACCCAGTGAGGATGAAATATGGGCGGGCAGGCTATCCGGCCGCCTGCCACTGCAGCAATCACCCTCAAAAACTCGCCGAGGGGCGACAAGAACCGCAAGACGCTGTCGAGGTCGAAGTTGAGTGAGGCGGTGTGAGGCGCGGCCCGGTCATTCCCACGGCGGCGGTAGACTTTCGAATATAAGCAGTCGCGACTTTACCAAGGAGTCGTCGCACGGTACCCGGTGATCAATACCTTTCGACTGCACCCGCTGGGCTACGTTTTTCAACGTCCGATAGTCCCAAGCCTCCCCGCGCATCCCCTGCGCGGACATTGATGTCTCCATTGCCTGGATGTCGCTCCGCACAGCTGCTGAGCAAGATTGCCCCTTTGCCTCCAATCAGAATTCGGGTGCAGCTGAAAACGACCTTTTTTCGGCGCCCCGTTGCAGAGGAATAGCGGGCCTTTCAGTGTTCCATGTACGGTACTTTGCCGCAGACAAACCGCATAAAAACCATCTGGTCCAAAGGTGCATCTTCCCTTGAGAGAGGACTGATCAGTTTTGCCATTTCGACCAGGGTGATTTCCCGTGGCTCCCCCAGGAAAACTCATTGGCCGTTCCCGTCTCCTGTCCTCAGATCGTGGCCCAGGCAGGCTGCCATGAAAAATGGGCAGTAATCTTTAGCCAGAGGTGCTAATTTAGCGGCATCGTCCGCTGCAGGAAGTAGCACGCCTGCAAGGACCTTTTGCACGAACCTGCGATTTTGGGTGAGCGCGCCGTCCTTGTCTGTACAAATGGTCGTTGTTGCCCCGAGCCTTTCAACCGAGGACAGGATGACGGGTGAGCCCGTTCGACCCAGCGATGCTGTCAAAAAGAGTGGCTTCCGCTGACAAGAACCACAACAGCAAACCCAGCCTGGCCCTCCGTTGACCGGGCGTGAACTGCTCGACGACAAAAGCCATCCTTGCTGAGACCCAAAAAATACAAAAAAAGAGGACCAAACTCTTTCAGCAAGCGTGCCCAATGGATTCACAATTACCCTCACGATCCTGGTTTCTCCAATCAGGCTGACGACCGAAAAAATATTAACCGACCGATAGTACTACAAATAGGACCATTTACGTCAAGCCCCTGCCACCCTCCCATTTTGAGGATACCCATGCGAAAAACCTTTCTTTTGACCCACCCAAAAATCAAACGTCCGCGCCTGATAGAGGCCATAAAGTACGAAGTGAAAAAATATATCAAGCGAGAGCGCAATAAAAAGCTACCGGAGGGTGTTGATTATTGGGATTTTGACTGCAAATACGGTCCTGATGCTGAAAATGCCGAGGTCATCCATCTGTCTGCCATAAACAAGAGCATTGACATCGCCGAGACAGAGCAGCTGGGATCGTTTTATTTGGAGATCCTGGTCAAACCGGGCCACCGGATGAAGAAGGTCCAAGCAGCAGAGTGAGTATTGCCGACCTTTCTCCCGCCGTTACCGTATTCCTTGCCACTGGATTCCCTTGAACAGGTGGCCAGCAACGTCACAGAAGAGCCGGCTTTAGAAACCTGCTGGTCTTTCAGAACCGTAAGGGTGCATCACCTTGCGGGTCGCACAGACCCAAGATTATAAGATCCAGCCGCAAGACCCAACCAGGCACGCCTGACCAGAGGTAACGTTTTGGACGGCACAAAAATCAATTTGATGATGACGCATAAAAAATATCAAGCAACATGTATCAGGCCGGACCGCCCCCTTCCACTCAACCGTACCAAGAGGATAGAGAGGCTATGACGACTCGTTTCATTCATGCAGGCGCTCTGATTGACGGCAGCGGAGGACCGATCGCACAGGCGGTCGTGTTGTCCATAGACGATGGCAGCATCAGTGCTATTTCGCCCTTTGACCCGAACAATGGTCCGGAGCCAGCTCTTGTTACTGACCTGTCCTATGCCATCATTGTTCCCCCATTTATAGATTGTCGGGTCCACCTTGCTTTTTCAGGGACCATCGACCAAGCGCATCGAAAACAGCAGGAAACAGCCTCGTTTGAGGATGCCTGCTCAGTTATCAAGCGGCATATTGTCTATCTTTTCCGCCATGGTGTTCTTGCTGTCCGAGATGCCGGTGAGAGCAGCCATGTCCTGCGTTACATGACCGAATCCAAAGAGGGCACTGAGGAGCCCGTGGTGGTGCAGATTAGTGGGCAGGCTGAGACGAACGGAAAGCAAGAGATGGTCCTGGCAAATGGCAGCGATGCGGTACAGCAGGCACTGGAGGCTGGCTGCCATGCCATTGTGCAGGGGCTGGCTATGGGTCGGGAAAACCTGCAACGCATGGCCGAAAAGAAGGTGGCGCTGGTGCCGACCCTCTACGCCATGAAAGCCCGTGTTGAAACGGCTGACACAGCCGACCGGAAGAAGAAAGCGGTTGAAGATCTTGCTCACCAGCTGGAACAGGTGGCGCTTGCTAGAGATTTGGGTATCTCGGTCGCCATCGGCACGGATTCGGGCGCCCTTGGCGTTCTTCACGGAGAGGCGGTGGTTGAAGAGATGAAACTCCTGCTCAAGGCCGGCTATACCCTGGCCGAGGCTGTCCGCTGCGCGACCAGCAACAGCGCACGGTTGATGGGCCTGGATGCAGGCCTTCTTGTCGTGGGCAAGCCGGCACATTTTCTGGTTGCCCGTGGCATCCCGGCTCAGCTTCCGCGTAAATTTTCCTATCTTGAGGACATATATCTGGACGGCAAGCCCAGCCCCTTCTACAGAAAAAACCCCATAAGGGGTGTCTTTTAACAGCAAGAGTCACGCATCAGCTTAACGGTGGTTTGTACCATTGAAAGGCTCTCTTTCAGAGAAGACCCCATATAGCTCAGCGTTTTGCCTATCCTACTGCAAAAAAACATCACTTCCACTGTTCACCCGATCTCCTGAGCGGATAGAATTGGAAACGCAGCCTGATCCGTAGTGCTGGTGTGCCAATGCGCCGGTAACAGCGCGTCCTTCTCTGCATCACGCCCCCTATCGGCGGACCATCTTTTTACCGGGACAGTGCAACCTGAAGGCCTATGGTCTGCAGCTCTCAAAGCGATCCTTCACGTTTCCGCCCATGCCTTTGGCTCGTCTTGATAACCCTATCTCGCGATAGCGCCAAAGTTGACAAAAGGCGAATGCCCGGACCCGCCAGGACAGCTCCTGTTAAAAATCAACCCTGGCATCTTGGTCTATCGTTCCTGCAAGTCGGCACTTCGACGGAATGAAAACGACCAGAGGAACGGTTTGAGCAGTTTTTTGCCCGCAGGGTATGTAACCGCCTCAAGTTCCAGGCCATGCAGACCAGGTTCCATTCACCGCGGACAGACGCCACCCCGCGCAACAGGAATTGGCGGAACCCCATGACGGCCATGACGATGCCGAACACCGGTTCGACCGTGCATTTTCGCCTGGCGTAGAGCGCCTCGCCTGCTGTCGTCCGCAAGCGGTGCGTCATCCGCGTCAGGGCATCGGCATTCGCGGCCAAGGGTTCGGGCTCGGCGAAACGCTCTTGCAGCCGCTGATTACGACCACCGCGTTTCGGGCTGATATACGGGGAAATGGCGGCCTGTTCGCAGCGTTCGACATTGGCCTGGCTGAAGTAACCGGCATCGGCCAGCACGCTGTCCACCGTGCCCGGTGTTTCCGGTAGGGCGGTGAGCGCCGCCAGGGCCGGAGAGATTTCCTGTTTGTCGTTCGAATGCTGGCTCAGGTGCTGACCGACGATCAGCATGGGGTCGACGTCGACGCTCGCCTGGGCGTTGGGGCATTGATCGAAACCACCACTGGGGACGGGCATGATCCGCGACTCGTCATCGGTGAGGTTGACCTGATCCTTGTCGCGAGGGCCCGGCTCGGGCGGCTTGGCCTCTTTGCCGCGAGGCTTCCGGCCGCTTTCCTGCTCTTTGGCCTTGCGCTCGGCGAGCTTGTGCTCGTATTCGGCCTGCTCCCGGGCGTGCCGCTCGGCGGCCCGGCGCTCGATCCCGACCTTGGCCCGGGCGATGGCCTCCAGGCGCTGTGCGTGGCGCGCCAACTCGGCGGGCTGGTCCAGCCCGTCCGGCGGTTCGCTGTTGTCCGCTTCTTCGGCCTGACGCAGCAGTTCGGTCACCTCAGCCTTGATTTGGGTTTCGAGTTCATTGGCGTATTTCCAGCTCAAGGCCTGGTGCCTGGAGGCGTTGGCCTTGAGCTTGGTGCCGTCGAGGCTGACCTTGCCCAGTTTCAGGCAGCCCATCTGCTGGGCGATCAGCAGAATCTGCACGAACAGCGGCGCCAGCTGTGGCAGAAACCGTTTGCGAAAGGTGGCAAGCGTATCGTGATCGGGATGATTGTTGGTGGCGATGTACCGGAAGGCCACCGAGTCGTAGGTCGCTTGCTCCTGTTTGCGGCTGAAAAAAACGCCGGTCGCGTAGCCGTAAAACAGCACGGCCAGCAACATCTCGGGATGATGGGCCTTGGAGCCGCGCCCGGTGTAGGCGGACTTGATCGCGGTCAGGTTGAGTTGGCCGGCAATCCTGATGATGAATCGCGCCAGGTGCCCCTCGGGCAGCCAATCGTTCATCGAAGGCGGCATCAGGTACAGTGTTTTCCGATCAACTTGACGAAAGGTGTCGCCCATGGATGCATTACCTTCGCGGAGATTTTCAAGACCCCTCGAGTGTACTACCTTCCGGACAAAAAGTCCGACAGACTGCTAGCCCCAGGATTGGCCATGAGATCTCCAGCAGTCGCTGCTCAAGATCCTTTTTTTTGCCCTGCCGTGCCGGCGTGCTTATCGTTGTGCCGCGGCCGCGGAGGCCGCCTTGAATACACTCATCTGCCGAGGAAGCCTTACGCCACAGCCAGCTATGGAGCCGCAATTTCTACGCATCCGGGGCGCGCGCATGCACAACCTGAAGAACATCTCGGTTGACCTGCCCCGCAACAAATTCATCGTCTTTACCGGGCTGTCCGGTTCGGGCAAATCGACCTTGGCCTTTGATACCCTCTACGCCGAGGGGCAGCGCCGCTACGTGGAGTCATTGTCCACCTATGCCCGCCAGTTCCTGGGGCAGATGGACAAGCCGGACGTGGACCTGCTCGAAGGGCTCTCCCCCGCGGTCTCCATCGAGCAAAAGACCACCAGCCGCAACCCGCGCTCCACCGTGGGCACGGTCACCGAGATCTACGATCACCTGCGCCTGCTGTTTGGCCGCGCCGGCCAGCCCCACTGTCCTAAGTGCGGCGACCCCATCCGCTCACAGTCAGTGCACGACATGCTCGAGGCCCTGCTTGCCCGATCGGAGGGCGAGAAGGTCATCCTGCTGGCGCCGCTGGTCGCCCGCAAGAAAGGGCAGCACGAGCAGGTGTTCCTGCGGCTCCGCAAAGAGGGGTTCGTGCGCGTGCGCGTGGACGGCGAGATCAGCCAGCTGGGCGAGGAGATCAGCCTCGACAAGAACCGATACCACAACATTGAGGCCGTCATCGACCGGCTGGTGCTCAAACCCGCCATTCGCCGGCGCCTCGACGAATCGGTGAGCACCGCCGTGGCCCTTGGCGACGGGGTGATGATCGCCCTGTTCCCGGATAGCGGCGAGGAGGTGCTGTTCAGCGAAACGGCTGCCTGCCACCGGTGCGGCATCTCGGTGCCGGAACTCTCGCCGCAGCTGTTTTCCTTTAACAACCCCATTGGCGCCTGTCCGGCCTGCACCGGCCTGGGCTTCAACCAATTTATCAACGAGGACCTAATTGTCCCGGATCCGTCGCTGTCGCTGCTCGATGGCGCCATTGTTCCCTGGACGCGGCGGCGGCTGGCCGCCCTGGGGGCCCAGTGGATCGAGGCTCTGGCCAGCCATTACAATGTTGACCTGGCCACACCTTTCGTCGAGCTGCCCGCCGCTGTGCAGAAGGCCTTTCTGCACGGTACTGGCCGGGAAAAAATTGAGTTTGCCCACAGCCGCGGCCGACGCAGGATAGTGTCGAAACTGGCCTTTGAGGGGGTGGTGCCGCGGCTGAACCGGTTGTTCCGGGAAACCACCTCGGTGCGGATGCGCGAGGAGGTGGAGGACTTCATGAACGAGCAGCACTGCCCCGCCTGCCATGGCGCCCGGCTCAAGCCCGAGGCCTTGGCGGTGCGCGTGGGCGACTGGTCGATCACCGACATCACCCGCATGGCCATTGACCAGCTGATCGGCGAACTTGAGACCCTCCACCTGAATGAGCGGCAGGCGACCATTGCCCAGCCGATCCTCAAGGAGATCAGGGAGCGGCTGTTCTTTCTCTACGGGGTCGGCCTGGGTTACCTGTCCCTGGACCGCAAGGCTGGCACGCTTTCCGGCGGTGAGGGTCAGCGCATCCGCCTGGCCTCACAGATTGGTTCGGGTCTGGCCGGGGTGCTCTACATCCTCGACGAACCGAGCATCGGCCTGCACCAGCGCGACAACAACAAGCTGATCAAGACCCTGGTCAACCTGCGCGACCTGGGCAATACGGTGATCGTGGTCGAGCACGATGCGGACACCATTGCCAATGCCGACCACGTGCTGGACATCGGCCCAGGCGCCGGCGTGCACGGCGGCGAGGTGCTCTACTCCGGCCCGGTAGCGGGCCTGCTGGATTGCGAGGCCTCACAGACCGGCGGCTATCTCTCCGGCCGGCTGCGCATCGAGGTGCCGCAAAAGCGTCGGCCGGTGCTCAACGATGCCCCTCACGCCATCGAGGTGCGCGGTGCCCGTGTGAACAACCTGCAGGACCTGACCGTCCGTTTCCCGCTGGGGGTGATGACCTGTGTGACCGGCGTGTCCGGCTCGGGCAAAAGCTCCCTGGTGATCGAGACTTTGTTTGCCGAGGCGCAGCGCTACTTCAACGACCCCAAGGGATATTTCAAAGGTCCGCACCTGCTCGCCGGGCTAGACAACCTGGACAAGGTGATCGACATCGACCAGAGCCCCATCGGCCGCACGCCCCGGTCCAACCCGGCCACCTACACCGGGGTGATGACGCCGATCCGCGAACTGCTCGCCCGTCTGCCCGAGTCGCGGGCGCGCGGCTACCGGCCCGGCCGCTTCAGTTTCAATATCAAGGGCGGCCGCTGCGAGACCTGCGAGGGCGATGGCGTCATCCGCATTGCCATGCACTTCCTGCCGGACTTGTACGTTACCTGTGAGCGCTGCCAGGGCAAGCGCTACAACGAGGAGACCCTGGATATCCGCTACAAGGGAAAAACCATTGCGGAAATCCTGGCCATGACCGTGGAGGAGGCCCTGGAATTCTTTCAGAACGTGCCGCCCATCCAGCACCGGTTGCAGACCATCGTGGACGTCGGCCTCGGCTACATCACCCTAGGCCAAAGTTCGGTGACGCTCTCGGGCGGCGAGGCGCAGCGCGTCAAACTCGCCAAGGAACTGAGCCGCCGCTCCACGGGCCGCACCCTCTACATCCTCGACGAGCCGACCACCGGCCTGCACCCGGCAGACATCCAGCACCTGCTGCTGGTTCTTGGCCGCCTCGTCGATGGCGGCAACACGGTGGTAGTAATTGAGCACAACCTCGACGTGATCAAGACTGCGGACTGGGTGATCGACATCGGTCCGGAGGGCGGCAACGGCGGCGGACAGGTGATCGCCAGCGGCACGCCCGAGGAGGTCGCCGACCAGCCAGGTTCCTAAACCGGCCTGTTCCTCAAGCAGTTCCTCGGCGAGGACTGACACGCATTGTGCT
>JAVEYP010000060.1:0-8071 GCA_034003445.1 Desulfobulbus sp. | reverse complement strand
TAGACGCGCTCGTTCTTGCTGCGCACCCGTTCCCGGCCGCCCCAGCTCTCAAAGGTGCCGAAAGTGTATTCCGGGGTCATTTCCCAGTCGATGAGCGGGATGTCGGTGTTGAGCAGCTTACTGAACAGTGCCATAATGCCTCCGTAACGGTTTAGAAAAAACAGGAAATGCGGTAAGGTGGACGGTGTTTCAGGAAAGACTATATGGATTTCTATTGCCGAGGCAAGATGAAAAAAAAACTGACCCTCAAACCCGGCTCGCCGATGCCTTACGGCAGCACGGTGACCCCGGAAGGTATCAATTTCGCCCTGTTCTCGCGCCACGCCGAGGCGGTCACCCTGGTGATCGCCGCGGGCGACCGGCCCGAATGGACTGAATTTCCCCTTGACCCGGTCCACCACCGCACCGGTGAGGTCTGGCACGCGCTGCTCGCCGGCGTCCCCGAGGACCTACGCTACGGCTACCGGCTCAGCGGCCCCTACGACCCCACGGCTAGCGGCCACGTCTACGACTCCAACCTCATCCTGCTCGATCCATACGCTCGCGAGATCCACTCGCCCGATTGGGGGAGGCCGCGCTCCTGCCTCGGTAGCGAGCCCTGCTGCATCGTCAATCACCGGCCTTATGACTGGGAGGGCGACCGCCCCTTGCGCATCCCCCTGCAGGACTCGATCATCTACGAACTGCACGTGCGCGGCTTCACCCGTCACTCCTCGTCTGGGGTCAGCCATCCCGGCACCTTCCGCGGCGTCACCGAAAAAATCCCCTACCTCAAGGAACTGGGCGTCACCGCAGTAGAACTGATGCCGGTGACCGAGTTCAACGAAAACGAGGTCACCTTTGCCAATCCGTTCACCCGCGAGCGGCTGAAGAACTTCTGGGGCTATAGCCCACTCTCCTTCTTCGCCCCCAAGTCCGCCTACAGCAGCAACCTGGAGGCACCGCTGGACGAATTTCGTGACATGGTCAAGGCCCTCCACCGGGCCGGCATTGAGGTCATCCTCGACATTGTCTACAACCACACCGCCGAGGGCGGCAGCGACGGCCCGACCACTAGTTTCCGGGGCATCGACAACACCATCTACTACCTGCTCGATCCCGAGACCCGCGCCTACCTGAACTTTTCCGGTTGCGGCAACACCTGCAACTGCAACCACGTGATTGTTCGCAAGTTGATTATGGACGCGCTCCGCTGGTGGGTGGTGGAGATGCATGTGGACGGTTTCCGCTTCGACCTAGCCTCGATCCTTGGCCGAGACATGGACGGCAGCGTGCTCGCCAACCCGCCGATGGTGGAGATGATCGCCGAAGACCCGGTGCTCGCCGATGCCAAGATCATCGCCGAGGCGTGGGATGCGGCCGGTCTCTACCAGGTGGGCAGTTTCTCCTCGCACCGCCGCTGGGCTGAATGGAACGCCCGTTTTCGCGATGATGTCCGCGCCTTCCTGTGCGGCCACCCAGACACGGTGCCCGCCCTGGCGACGCGCATCGCCGGCAGTTCCGACCTCTACCAGCGCCAGGGCCGACGGCCGGGCAATTCGATCAACTTCGTCACCAGCCATGACGGCTTTACCTTAGCTGACCTGGTGAGCTACAACGACAAACACAACCTGGCCAACGGCGAGAATAACCGCGACGGCGACAACAACAACGTCAGTTGGAACAGCGGCGCGGAGGGGCCGACCCGCAGCCGTGCAATCCAGGCGCTCCGTTCCCGCCGTCTGCGTACTATGGCCGTCATTTTGCTGCTCTCCCAAGGGGTGCCGATGCTGGTGGCCGGCGACGAATTCGGCCGCACCCAGGGCGGAAACAATAACCCCTGGTGCCAGGACAACGAGACCGGCTGGGTCGACTGGCAGCTGGCCGCAAAGAACAGTGGCCAACTGCGCTTCTTTCGCCGACTGATCTGGCTGCGCAAGGCGCACCCGATCTTCCGCCGGGACGATTTCTTCCAGATGACCGACGCGGTGCACGGTCCCGAGATCAGCTGGCAGGGGCTCACACCCGGCAAGCCAAACTGGTCGAAGGAGTGCCACACGCTCGCCTTCCTGCTCAACGGCGCCGCCCTAGGGGATGAAAAAGACGATGATTTCTTTGTCATGCTCAACGGCAGCCCCACCGTTGATGGCCACTTCACCGTGCCCGCAGCCACCCGGGGACGCGGCTGGGTACGCATCATCGACACCGGCCAACAAGCCCCTGCGGACTTCGTTGACCCGGAGCAGGCGGATGCGGTAGCGTCCGGCGCAACGGTCGTGGTGCGCAGCATGGCCTGCGTGGTCCTGCAGTCACTGCCCAAGGAGGCGAGAGGATGATCACCCTGCTGATGCTTGGCGATTCACTGGTGGAATGGGGCGACTGGCAGCGGTTCCTGCCCGGGGTGACGGTGGTCAACCGCGGGCTCGCCGGAGAGATGACCAACGAACTGGCGGCCCGGCTGCACGACGAGATGGCCGCCTGTCCCACTCCGGAGGCCGTGCTCGTCCAGTCCGGCACCAACGACCTGCTGTTCGGTGACCTCTACTTCCCCTTCATCTTCGCGACTATGCTGCCGCGGTTGCGCCTCTGCTACCCGCACCAACCGATCATCGTCTGCTCGCTGGCGCCCATGCCCATCGTTTCGGCAGCCAACCTCGCCCAGGTCAACCAGGGGCTTGCACAGGCGGTTGCGGACGTGGACAACGGCCATTACCTGGACCTTGTGGGCCCATTTAGTGAGCGCTGCCTGCCCATCACCCACCCCGGCTTCCTCAACGATCAGGTGCACCTCAGCACCCGGGGTTATCAGGTGTGGGCGGACGAGATCGGCCGCTGCCTGGTCAGGCTCTTCCCTGGCCGCCACCACGGTTGACAGACCGTCTGCTGCTCCTTATCAAATACTCTTGAACCAGGTTGGCGGCCCACACCGTCAACAGGGCCGGACCGGACAATACCTTGTCCCCTCCGTGCTTTCCCCCAGCCACCGATACCCGGAGAACCTTGCATGCCATCCTTTCGCACGCTAGCCACCTGCATCGCCTTGACGCTGTTCCTTAGTACCCCTGCCCTGGCGACTGACAAACAAACCGTCCCCTCGCCGAGCATCCCGGCCCAGACCGAGGCATCTCAGGAGGGTGCAGCCCTCCGGGGTACGGTGGTCGAAACCATGAATGCCGCGGGCTACACCTACCTGCAGGTGGAAGGTGCCGCCGGCACCAACTGGGTCGCGATCCCGGAAAGCACCGTCACCAAGGGACAACAGGTGACCTGCTTACCGGGCATGGTCATGGAAAATTTCCAGTCCAAGACCCTTGACCGAACCTTCCCGACTATCGTCTTCTCCCCGGGCCTGCAGCCGACAGAGGCACAGCCCGCCGCACCTGGTGTGGAGGCTCCCCCGGCCCCGCGCGCGGCAACCAGCGGGCAGGCTCCCGGTGAATTCTCCGAGGCCCTCCAGGCAGAGCGGACCAACCAGGCGACCGTGCCCAGCGAAGCGGTCGGTGGCACGGAACTCAAGGGCGAGTCGGCCGGCAGCCTCGGCGCCATCGTCCCTTCGGCTGATGTCACTGTGCACAAAGCGTCCGGGGAAAACAGCCGTTCCGTCGGCGAATGCTTTATGCAGGCCAAGGAACTGAACGGCAAGAAGGTGCGTGTGCGCGGCAAGGTGATGAAGGTGTCGCGCCTGATCATGGGCAAGAACTGGCTGCACATCCAGGACGGCACCGGTAACCCGACGAAGAACCAGCACGACCTGGTGGTCACGACCATGGACGCGCCGGCCGAGGGCGAAGTGATCACCATAGAAGGCGTGCTGGCCGCGAACCGCGACTTCGGCGCCGGCTACAAGTATGCCGTGATCGTCGAGGACGCCAAGGTGGAAAAGTGAGCGGAACTACGTGATGATTTCGGCCAAGCCACATCCCGCTGACATGGGTTTCGATTTCGACGTCGTAATTGCTGAGACGGTCGAGGCCTTTATCCGCATCGCCTGCGAACAGTACGGTAGCTGCGACATCCGGCCCGAGCACATCACCCATTTCCTCGTGGAGGAGTGTCTTGCCATGGAGCCGGAGGTGGTCGGATCAATCTTCGGTGCGATCCTGCGGGATTCGGTGGGCACCGGTCTACAGCCCATGCGCGGCGCGGTGGAGGTGCTCAGCGAGATGAGCGAGCGGGCGCCGGTCACCATCATCACGGCCCGGCCGGAAGCAGATCCGGTGCACTGCTGGCTGGAGGCGATCTTTCCCGCGCCGGTACGGCGACGTCTGCGGGTGGTGGCCATGGGCGACCACGACGACAAGGCCCGGCACATCAGGCAGGCTGGTCTCTCCACCTTTATCGACGACCGGGCCGAGACCTGCGTGCAACTGAGCCGGGCTGGTCTGGACGCTATCGTCTTCTCCCAGCCCTGGAACCGCGACCGCCACAGCTTACCAACAGTGCACAGCTGGGCGGAGATCCGCGCCCTCTGTCTCTAATCAAGGAGGACTTTATGCCCTGCCAGGCCTGCGGCACCGCTGTTCAGACCTACCGCAACCCCACTCCCACGGTGGACATCATCATAGAAACCGAGGGTGGCGTGGTGCTCATCGAGCGCAAAAACCCGCCCTACGGTTGGGCCCTGCCCGGCGGTTTCGTCGATTACGGCGAATGGTATGAAGACGCCGCCCGCCGCGAGGCCGAGGAGGAGACTGGCCTGCGAGTCACCCTTACCGACCAGTTTCACACCTACTCGGACCCCAAGCGTGATGCCCGCCAGCACACTGCCTCGACCGTGTTCATCGCCACCGCCAGCGGCCGCCCAGTGGCCGGGGACGACGCGCAGCGGGCAGAGGTCTTCCGACGGGACAAACTACCGCCGCTTGCTTTTGACCACGCGCGCATTCTCAACGACTATTTTCTGTTTCGGGAAACCGGCCAGCGGCCGCGGCCGGAACAATACTGACAGGACGAGCTACTCGCGGCCATACGGCCTGACTTGGAGTTCGCCAACATGCAGTGAACTGGCAGGTGCGGCCTCAGCGCGAACGGGCGGTTGCTTTGCGTCGGCGAGCGGGTGATGTGCTTCGAGCGGACCGGCGGCAGCCAGCGGCCGGATGTGGATGCGCTGCACCGGCGCTCCCGGGACGACTGGCGGCGCAGGAGGATTTTTGCGGCCGCCAGACAAGAAGAATAACAGGGCGAGGGCCAAGGTCGCGCCGAAGAAAAGCCCGGCAAGCGCCAGTCTGGACAGCCGTCGCAGCGGCCTTCGTCGGTTGCAAGCCACTGCCGGATGGGGTGCCTCGCTGTCAGGCGGCGGCGTGATCACCTCCTGCCGCTTCTGCTCAAGTTCGCGCTGAACGGCCGTGCCGGTGATGCGAGCGAGCACCGTCCCCGCTCCTTCCAGGGCCTGTCGCTCCGCCGCTAGTCCTGGCACGTCAATGGCGATGCGTTCGATGTCCCGGAAGGTTTTCGTCGCCTGATGGCTCCGACCCTCCTCAGCATGGACCCGGGCCTGCTGGCGTAACCGCTCTACCTGCCCGAGCAGCCGAGCCAGTTCCGCCTCAA
Organism: Desulfobulbus sp.; assembly: GCA_034003445.1. Lineage (GTDB taxonomy): Bacteria > Desulfobacterota > Desulfobulbia > Desulfobulbales > Desulfobulbaceae > Desulfobulbus. Next base: position 2,545 of record JAVEYP010000060.1, on the reverse strand, counting down.
GCGCGTTCCGCTCCATGTCCTCGAGTTCATCGGCCAGTTGGCGGCAGAGAAAGCGCGCCTCGAAGATGCGTCGCTCCCTGATACGGGCGCGGATGAGGGCCGAGGGTTTGTCGACGTCTAGCATTGATTCGGGTGTGCTGGCAACCATTGAGGCAACCTCAGGAACAGCTCTCCGGCCGGGTGTGAGCAACCCGCGCACACCACGACTTTGCTGCTCGCTTAAAAGAGGAACTTCAAGATCGCATAGGTGGCAAGCCCCGCGCCCGCGGAGCCGTAGAGCAGCATTCAGGGGATACAGTTACCATTGGTCTGCTTGTAAATGATGGCGAACGCGGCGATCCCTGCCAGCACCGCCACGCCGATGCGCAGATATTCGTTCATATCGTCTCCTTGTTGAGGGTTACCCTACCCTCTGATTTTTGCATCCTTTTTCTTGCGCAGACGGATGGCCTTGGGGGTGATCTCCACCAGTTCATCGTCGTTGATGTAGGCGATGCAGTTTTCCAGGCTCATCTCCACCGGCGGCGTCAGGATCACCGCCTCATCCGAACCCGAGGCGCGCATGTTGGTGAGTTTCTTCCCCTTGGCCGGATTGACAATGAGGTCGGCCGGCCGGCCGTGTTCGCCGATGATCATCCCTGGATAGGCGTCTACGCCGGGTCCGAGAAACAACCTGCCGCGGTCCTGCAAATTAAACAGGGCATAGGCCACGGTGGTGCACGGCTCCTTGACAATCATCACGCCGTTGACCCGGTTCTGGATCTCGCCAGCATAGGCCCCCCACTCGCTGAAAGTGTAGTTCATCACCCCCATGCCGCGAGTGTCGGTCAAAAAGGTCGCACGGTAGCCGAGCAGACCGCGGGTGGGCACCTTGAACTTCATCCGCGTCATCTCGCCGCCTATCTGCATGTCCAGCAGTATCCCTTTCAATTTGCCCAACTTTTCGATCACCACGCCCTGGTGGTGCTCGTCCACATCCACACTCACCTCTTCGTAGGGCTCCAGGGTCTGGCCGTCCACCTCGCGCATGATCACCTGCGGCCGGGTCACCTGGAACTCGTAGCCATCACGGCGCATCTTCTCTATGAGGATGGACAGGTGCAGCTCACCGCGCCCGGAAACCCGGTAGCCCACCGCGCTGGTGAGCGGTTCCACATGAAGGGCCACGTCGGCGAGCGTCTCGCGGCTGAGCCGCTCCTCCAGGTGCCGGCTGGTGACGTATTTACCGTCTTGGCCAGCAAAGGGCGAGTCGTTGGGAATGAAGTTCATGGAGATGGTCGGCGGATCGATCTCGATCAGCGGCAGCGGTCGCGGGTTGACCGGGTCGGTAAAGGTGACGCCCACGGTCACGTCCTCCATGCCCGCGACAGCCACGATTTCGCCGGTTGAGGCGCTCTCTACCGGCACCTTCTGGTCGCCGCGATAGGCAAAGATCTTGTTGATGCGCACTGGCCTGATGGAACCGTCGAGCCGCGCCACCGCCAGGCTGGTGCGCAGGTCCAGACGACCGTTGACAATGCGGCCGATACCCAGCCGACCGAGGTAGGGCGAGTAGTCGATAGTGTTAATCTGCAGTTGCAGCGGCGCCTCCGGGCTGCCCGAGGGCGACGGCACATGACGGACAATCATTTCCGACACTGCCCGCATACGGGTCTCCGGGGTCACCGGCTCGTCTGGGTCGTCGAGTGCGTAGCCGGCCTTGGACGAGGCGTAGACCACCGGGAAGTCGAGGGTACGATCGGGCGCGCCGAGGCGCGCGAGCAGATCGAACACCTGGTCCACTGCCCACTCGCAGCGCGCCGCCGGCTTGTCGATCTTGTTAATCACCACGAGGATGGGCAGTCCAGCGGCCAGGGCCTTCTTGACCACAAAAAAGGTTTGCGGCATCGGCCCCTCCTGTGCGTCGACGAGCAACACGGCGCCGTCGGCCATACGCAGCACCCGCTCGACTTGGCCGCCGAAGTCGGCATGACCGGGGGTGTCGATGATGTTGATGCGGTAGTCGCCGTAAATGTAGGTGCCGTTCTTGGAGGCAATGGTGATGCCGCGTTCCCGCTCCAGATCCATAGAATCCATCATCCGCTCAGCCACCTGCTGGTTGTCGCGAAACATGCCGCTCTGCCGAAAAAGTTGATCGACGAGGGTCGTCTTGCCATGGTCAACGTGGGCGATGATGGCGACATTACGAATATACTTCTGTTCCATAGGACTCCTGCCCGGGATGGGCGGCGGGTTAGTGGCAAATGACGGGGACAGCCAGCGGGCACCCGGATGATTCCGGGCAGCGGGGCGGATCAGTGACAGCGACGGGAACGACCCAAAATGGATTGGCCGCTTCCCGACCATAACAGAAAAAAAATGCTAAATATACAGGCGAACGGACAGTAAGACAAGAAGATTGCTACATCTGCCGATTACCAGCCGGCAAAAACTTCGCGCCGAGCTGCGGCGGAGCGTCGCAATACTGGAATGCCGGCGTCGACGTAGTCGATGACCAACGCCTTTTTACCCTCAGCCGGTCGCATGATTCGCCCGACCACCTGCA
>JAVEYP010000059.1:0-8119 GCA_034003445.1 Desulfobulbus sp. | reverse complement strand
CCGTCCGCTGCAGATGGATTTTGAAGACCAACTCCCTGCTCTCATCTATTTTCATCTGCAGGAGCACACCTCCGGCAGGCATCTCCACCAGTCCCTGGAAGAGGACGACTTTGCCCGCGAGCATATTGCCCCAAAGAAAGGCATTGCCAAAAGCTCGCTCTTCAAGGCCATGAACGAGCGCGGCCTCGAATAATTCCCGCAGGTCTTCGAGGCGTTGCAATATGAGTCCGCCACCGTGCTGCTCGACAAACACCCCGAATTGGGCCGACTACCGCAAAGGCGCCAAAAAGGCAAAGGCCCATATCGGCTTTGACCTCAATCGCTCCATTCCCTGCAAGATCCTCCTCACCAGGGGCAAGGGTGGCGAGCGCTTCTTTGTCGACCGGATCCTCCAGCCCGGGAAAACCGCAGTGAGCGACCGGGGCTAGAGTCATCGCGATTTCGACCAACTCCAGGAGGCAGGCAAGCATTTCGTCACCCGCGTCAAGGAAACCGCCCTCAAGACCTGCCTGGAATCCTATCCTCTTCTCCCCCGAGGCATCGTCTTTTCTGATGCCAAGGTTCTGCTGGGCCGGGAGGGAGTGAATCAGACGCACCTCCCACTGCGTCTAGTCGGCTACGCGGTCGATGGCACATCCTACTGGATTGCCACCAGCCGCTTTGACCGGGCCGCCGAACAGATCGCCTTGATCTACAAGCTGCGCTGGCAGATAGAAACCTTCTTTGCCTGGTGGAAGCGACACCTCAAGGTCTATCACCTCATCTCAAGAAGCCGCCATGGCCTCATGATCCAGATGCTTGCCGGCCAGATCACCTCTATCCTGCTGGCGATCTATTGCCATGAACAGCACGGCGAACCGGTCTCCATTCGCCGCGTCCGCCAGTTGCGCAACCAGATCCTCAATGAATACCGGATGGGCCAGCCCACCTCGCAAACAATACAGGAACGAGGGAAAGAACCCCTGGAAAGCCTCCATGCAAGTCCTTAACCGGGCAGCACTGCATTTTTTCAACTGAATAGTTACCGATTTTTTTTAGAGCGCCGCTCTTCGTCAGCGCGGCATGAGCAGTGTCGGGGTGTACAGAGGTGGGCGTGCCACCACGTCGCTATGCCTGCGAAGCGGCGGAGAGTGGATGGCCGCAGAGCTGACCAATTCCACGGGAAAGGGTAAGCGGCTATCCTGAAAGACTATCCGCAGCCGATCGCAGACCCTCGCTCGGTAGATGCAATCGCCGGATCCGGTCCGTCACATCACCCGTTCGATCATCCGGTCAATCTCCGCCCGCGGTGCTGCGCCGACCAACTCGTCGACCCGTTCGCCTCCTTTAAAGAAGAGCAGAGTAGGTACTCCGCGGATACCGAAGCGGCTGGCCAGCCTTTGCTGGCTGGAGGTGTCGATCTTGAACACCATTAACCGGCCGGCGTAGCTGCGGGCAGCGGCTTCGATGAGCGGGGCGATAGTCTGGCAGGGGCCGCAGGTCGGGGAGTAAAAGTCGACCAGCACCGGCAGTGGGCAACGTTCGACCAGTTGCTGGAATCCATCGTCAGTGAGCGGGTTGACTCGACCGGAGAAGGGCGCCCCGCCGAGTGGGGTTTTGCAGCGGCCGCATTTTGCTGTCAGCTGCTGCTTATCCGCGGGGATCCTGTTTTTGGCACCGCACTGGGGGCAGACGGCAATCATGTTCATGGCAGACCTCGCTGGAATAAGGGAAAATGGAAGGGTGAACGAAACCGGCTGTGAAGGGCCAATATTCCTAACGTGCGTCTCCCGGTTATCGTTAGAACAAAACCATAGGGAGATTAATCCGATTTTTCCACTGTAAAAAATAACTGTTATCGTCGTAGGGCCGCAAATTTATCTCCCGCTACACCCCAACTGTTAATGCCAAAAAAATCGGCCGGCATCAAGAAACCTGATGCCGGCCGATTTTTGTTTTATCAATGGTCGGGAAGAGAGGATTCGAACCTCCGACCCCAGCGTCCCGAACGCTGTGCTCTACCAGGCTGAGCCACTTCCCGACCTGTTGTGCTGCTGACGTTCGCGGCCAAAGGCCGACAATCACATCATATTCAATGCGGCTTCTCCTTTAGCACAGTCTCCCTGGAGTGTCCAGCCTTATCTGAATTGGAGCGGGTGGCCGCACCGCCAAAAGGAGTCTGCCCGGAGGGGGAGAATAGACGGCAGGGTGAACCGTACTAGGGTGTTGCGGGCAGGGCGCAGTGCAAAAAAAAACAGCCGACCACTGGTCAGCTGTTTGTGCGCATCCGGTACCGAGCGGGTGTTAGTTGACCGCGTCCGTCAGTTTGCTGCCCGGTTTGAATTTGGCTACGGTTTTCGCCGGGATATCGATCATGTCCCCAGTGCGGGGGTTTTTGGCCTTACGCTCGGCGCGCTTGACCGTGGAAAATGTGCCGAACCCGACCAGCGTCACCTTATCGCCTTTGGACAGCGCCTCCGAGATCGTCATAAGCATGCCATTGAGTGCTTTTTCGGCCGCTGCTTTACTGATGTCTGCCGCCTCCGCCATGGATTCAACCAGTTCTTTCTTGTTCATTCTTCCCTCCCGGTGATTTATGCATTGCCAGAACAGTCAGGTTCATCCCGACGCGGCGCCTGTCGACAACGCGGAAACTAAAATAAAAAAAGGATTTTTTGTCAAAGGAAAAAATCCCGTCCAACAGCCCGTAACGCTTGAATATTCACACCTTTTGACCGCTTGTAAGGAATACCTGGCTCATCTGCCCTTGAGGTCTATGAGTACCCTGCGGATGTCATTGTTTTGGAAAAAGCGAAGTAAAGACAGTCTCATGCCGGATTCGTTGAGCTGGTCAAAATCCGATTCGATCAGCTGCACGCAGACCGTGGCCTCGTCATGGCGGTCCATGCGCACTCTGCAGCCAGCGAAACCGAACTGCTCCATTCCTTGCTCCCAGTGCCGGATTTTGTCCAGTCGTTCACCGGTAATCTCCAATCCTTCGGGAATTCTGGTCGCCAGACAGGAGGAAGAGGGCCGGTTCCAGTCGGCCAGGCCTAACTGACGGCTGTAGCGGCGCACCTCGGTCTTATCCAGGCCAGCCTCAACCAGGGGCATGCGTACGCCCAGTTCGTGAATGGCTCGTAGTCCGGGCCGGTTGCTCTTCAGGTCGTCAATGTTGGTGCCGTCGGCCAGCAGGGAATAGCCCCGTTTTTCCATTCGCTCCTTGAAGCGGGTGTAAAGGCGAAGCTTGCAAAAATAACAACGGCTCTCACTGTTGCTGACAAATTCTTTCCAAGCGAGCGGCTGGGCGATGATCGTCTCTAGTTCCACACCGTGCGGATAGCCATGAGCCGCCGGCCAGCCCTCCGCCCGTGCGATTTCATCGCTTGTGAGTAGCTGGGATCGCGCGAAGAGTACCAGTACATTGCCGGCACCCAGCACGTCTAGGGCGCATTTCAGCAGGAGCGCACTGTCTATCCCGCCGGAAAAGGCGATAGCGAGCTGTTTGCACTCCAGCAGGATGACGGCCAGTCGGTCGGCTTTTTCTTGAAGGTGCACGCAGAATATTCCTCCGGAAGGTGAGACAGGCGGTCCGTTTTCGGGCCGCGGCCGGAGCGAGACGCTCACTTATACACCGAATGAGGGCTGTGCTGCAAGGCTCGTTGCAGAAACGCACTGTGTTGGTTGGCGCCGGAGGTGGACGTTACCCGGGATTGTGCCTACGAGGCCGCACCGCGCAGGCGCGAGGTCAGGCTCAGCGACCACCGGTGACGATGCTGAGCAGGCGCGGACAGATGCCCTTCAGTACCCTGTGGCAGAGCACAAGGAATGCGATGAGCAGTGCGGGCAGGAGGAGGTAGATGAGCAGGACGGTGTAAGGCGCGTCGAGCGGAATGTGGCTGTAGGCGAGCATGCGCAGGATCATGAGCAGGGGCTCATGGGCGGCATAGACGAAGAAGCTTGTGCTGCCGAGCGCAAGCAAGGCCTTGGTGAGCCGCTCGTGATTCAGGACCGGCCGGGTAAGGTAGAGGGCCGAGAGCACGCCGAAGATCAGCCCGGTCCGATGCAAATAGATATTGAACCAAGCGTCGTTCCAGATGACGTCGATCAACAGGATAGGGACAAAGACGATGCAGGCGGCCGGACCGTAACGATCAAGGAAGAACAGATCCCGACCGCGCATGGCGCAAAGCGCACCGGCGGAGAAAAACAGGACACCCACGCAGTCGGGTATGTACACTGGCCACTTTCCACTAACCCAGAGGAGATAGACCGCCAGCAGAAACGGCAGGGCGGCGGAGCGGAGAATGAGCGCGATGAACGGCGCCAGCAGGACCAGTACCATGAGGTCGCGGATGAACCAGAAATGGTAGGCTATTGGATAGCCTTTGATGCCGATAAGGACCTTCGGATAGTCAACGAGCGGCAATTCGCTGAGGAGCGTTGTGGATCTCGAAAAATACGGAGCCAACACAGGAATCGTTTGGACAACAGCGTAAAACGCCAGGACTAGGATGTTCCAGAAAAGGAAGGGGACGAGCAGAGAGCGTATCCTAGTCCTTAGCTTGTGGACAAAGGTTTGTTGCGACCAGCGAAAATTAGCAAAAAACAGGTAGCCCGACATCAGGAAGAAGAGCGGTACCGCCACCCGGGCGAGACCTTGTGAAATGAGCACCCGGATGAAATCGGTGAGCGGGTTCAGGTCTTGGGTCCCGATTGTCCCGTGTTCGAAGGTGATGGTGGTAAGGTAGGCGTGAATGTAGACCACGCCTATAATAGGCGGAAAACGGAGCAGTTTGAGCCGCAGTGACGAGGTCTTGTCGATCATTAGGGGTCTGTGGTCTGTCGTGTTGGTCACACGGGGCAAGCTAGGCAGGCCGGGTGGCCATTGGTCATCGCCAACGGGTCCGATACCATGGATGGTAGTGGCCGCGGTAAGAGGAATGACCGCGACTCCAGTAGGAAGAGGAGAACGAGGGCCGAGCGTAGGCGTGTGGCCAGGCCGGCGCACCGTAGTAGCCATAGGGGCCACGGTAGCTTGTGTAGGGCGAGTACCGATAATAGGGTCTGTAGGAGTTGTAGGAGCTGTAGTAGGGGGTTGGCTCGTTGTAATAGGGGGCAGACCCATCATAATAGTAAGGGACAGCCAGGCAACCGCTACACAGTAGGGCCGGCAGGAGGACAGACAGGACACGCAGTTTCATGGAAGACCTTCCTTGCCGCCTGGGTTGTGACGACAGAGTAACTGTACCACGGCGTGCGACAAAAAGGGGAAATTCCTCCATCAGCCGGCAGGGGCGAGACGATCGTTGCTGCGCAGCCGTTAAAAGGCCGGTGGAACACGGAGAAGGCAGTCCCTGGTTCATCCCCGGAACAGTGCGGCAGGGTAGGCAAAAGACAAAAAAAACAGCCTTCCGAATTTCCGGAAGGCTGTTGCTTACGACCGCTTCAAAAAAAGATTAGAACATGAAGCGGAAAGAGGTAACGATGTTGTGGCTGTGGATCTTGTTGACCTCGGCACCGTTAATAACTGCATTGTTAGCGCCCAGCCATTCGTAACCCAGATCAACGGCCATCTGCTCGTTGATGTTCATGGTAGCACCAGCGCCGCCTTTGTAAACGAACAGGTCTTCGCTGTGGTTGATGTAGCCAACGCCGTCGGTCGGGAAGACGTCGCCAGCGTTGATGTCATAGCGGCCGTAACCTACACCAGCGGTGACATACAGGGCGAACATGTCGTCGATCGGCATCTCGTAAGCGCCGTTGATCTTGTAGGTGGTCAGGACAACATCGTCACCATTACTATTATTGTCCATATCGGCATACTGGTCACCGAACTCGAACTCAAGGCGGAACGAACCATACTCAGCCGGGAAGACCTTACCAACAGCAGCCTGGAAGCCCCAGCCCATGTCAGAGTCGAGGTCATTGCTTTGGAAGTCGGCCTGGTTCGGCCAAACCAGCTTGAAGCCACCGCGAACATACCAAGGACCGTAGGCGCCGGTGTCTGATTCCAGGGTTGTAATCCGACCCTCGTGATCTTGCAGCTGCTTGTCATGACCACCCAAGCGCTCGTTCTGCTGTGCCTGGGAACCCTGCAGGTCATCAATCTGTTGCTGGCATTCGTCCGGGCAACCAGCTACCGGCTGCTGCATCTTGCCGGGACCGCCAGCCAATGCGGAACCTGCGGTCAGAACAAAAGCTGAAATAGCCAATGCGCTCAATACTTTTCTCATGATGTTCTCCTTTTTTTTCTGGACTATGATTTTTTCGGGCGTTATTGCCCATACATCTAATTGTTAGAAACCTGCAGTCGTTTTTTATTCGGGGAATGCGAGCCGACAACGCTGTTTGCCAGTATTCCCTGCGATTTGATGTCACTATAACAACCTGGGATGTGGTTGGCAACACCTCACAAGGCTAAAAATACAAAATTTTGAACAAAAGGTGAAAAATGACATTCTATCTTACTGATATAAATAAAAAAAACAAAAAATAAAAAATTTCCGCAGCGCTGACTCCACCTTCCTATGGTGAGGAGCTCTGGGAGGAGCGGTTTTTCCTCGCTTGCAGCGCTATCGGCCGCCTGCCACCCGGCAGCCGACCTCCGGTCTGCCCGTTTACGCCTGCAAGCTTCTTGACGAAGCCGGACTGTTTCGCTAGAAGGCTTGGATCGGTGACGAACCACAGCCGGCCACCCAATAAGTCCACCAGGAGGAAACGTGATCCACACAGGCATCGAACAGGCGTGCGGTTCTTCGTTGGCGTCGCTGCGTGGCAGACGACTCGGCTTGCTCGCTAACCAGGCATCCACAGACCGTCATTTCACCCACAGCAGAGACTTGTTGCGTCGCGCCTACCCGGACCACTTGGCCTGCTTGTTCTCACCGCAGCACGGGTTCTTCAGCGAAAAGCAGGACAACATGGTCGAGTCAGACCATGCTATTGATGCGGAGACCGGGCTGCCGATCTATTCCCTCTACGGTGAGACCCGCAAGCCTTCTCCGGCAATGTTTGGGGACATCGATGTACTGCTGGTGGACCTGATTGATGTCGGTACCCGCGTCTATACTTTCATCTGGACCCTGGTGCACTGCCTCGAGACTGCGGCAGAGACCGGTACTAAGGTGGTGATCCTTGATCGTCCGAACCCCATTGGTGGGCACCTAGTAGAAGGCAACCTGCTCCGACCAGACTGCGCCTCCTTTGTTGGCCGGTGCGCCATCCCCATGCGGCACGGTCTGACCATGGGCGAATTGGCCCTGTACTGTAACCAGGAGATGGCCATAGGCGCAGACCTGGAGGTGGTGCCGGTGCAGGGTTGGCAGCGCCGTACACTCTTTCCCACCACTGGTTTGCCTTGGGTGTTCCCCTCGCCCAACATGCCCGCCTTTGCTACCGCCCTGGTCTATCCTGGTCAGGTGCTCTGGGAGGGGACCAACATTTCGGAAGGCCGGGGGACGACCCTGCCGTTCGAACTATTTGGCGCCCCGTTTGTCGACCACCGCGAGGTGCAGGGTGCGCTGCGACCGGCTGACCTGGCCGGGTGCTGGCTGCGGCCGCTGCGCTTTGAGCCTACTTCGGGCAAATGGGCTGGACAGACCTGCGCCGGCTTCCAGATCCACGTCACCGACCCTGAAGTGTTTCGTCCCTACCGCACGAGCCTCGCCCTGCTGCAGGCCCTGCGGCGTCTCTACCCCGAGCCATTCGCCTATAAGACCACGCCGTATGAATATGAGTTCGAGCGCCTGCCTATGGATCTGCTCATCGGTGATCAGCAGATCCGCGCGGGCCTGGAGAGTGGTGTGCCGGTGGCCGACCTGGAGGGCGCCTGGCAGGCCGATCTAGAGGCCTACGCGCGGCGCAGTCGCGCGCTTTTCCTTTACGATTAAGGAAAAATTCAGTATGTTCCGCTGCTTTCGGCCGGCTGCCGTACGGCAGTAGCGCTCCAGCACAATCTGAGCCGACACCTTAGCAGTGGCCTTCTGTCCCCCTTACCTCGGAGTGTTCTTGAACGTGTTCAGTGAACAGACCCTGCAGCAGCTCGCCGATCTGGTGGGAGGCAGCGTGGCCGGCGACCCGCAACTCGTTGTCTGCGGTCTCAACGGCATTGAGCAGGCCGGTCCCGGAGAAAGCACCT
>JAVEYP010000058.1:0-8140 GCA_034003445.1 Desulfobulbus sp. | reverse complement strand
TCAACAGACAACGAGAGGTCCTGCCAGCGACTCAGAGATTCTCGCGGCCCCATATATTCAGAGGCAATATTCATACCGCCAATGACAGCCGCAGTACCGTCGCAGATGACGATCTTGCGATGATTCCGTAAATTTGCCCGCCCTCGAAAGGGCCAATGAATCATGGGCATGAAAAAGGCCACTTGACCGCCGGCCGCTACCAGCGGAGCAAGGAAGGTTTTCGTCACCTTGAGCGATCCCACCGCATCTAGCAGGAGACAAACCTCCACCCCTTCTGCAGCTTTTTTGGCCAAGGCCTGCACAAGAGCTCGACCGGTTTCATCACGCCCCAGGATAAAAGTGGCAATATAAACCGTGTGCCGGGCATTCTGAATGAGGGCGAGTAGGGTCTCCCAGGCTTGTTTGCCTTCCGCCAGCAGTGTTACCCGGTTATGCGCTGATGGCGGGAAAACGCCACGTTCTGAGGCAATCAGAGAGGTTGTGTCGGCGCCACAGGTATCGAAGGAAGCACTTGGGGTGTTGTGAGAAAGTTGCGGCTTTGACTCGGCCTTTTGGGTCATTTTTCGACCGCCGAAAATCAAGTACAGGGGAACGCCGAGGTGGGGGATAAAAATGATGGCCAGCAGCCAGGCAAGAGTGCTGGTTGGTGGTCTTCGTTCCTTTACTATCTTGGCTAGGATAACCAAGGCCAGAAGGAACCCAATGGTTGGTAACAGGTGGAATAATATTTTAGGGTCATTCATGGTGCCAGCATCCCTAAAGAAAGAGGGAAATGAAGGGTCTCCAGATCTCCACTCTGGTCAGCACGTTTTCTCTGTCGAGGAAAATGCACTGACCAGACACATTGATTTTGTATCATGAGGTCAGTTAAACTGGTCACGAACAAGGAGAAAAGATTGAAGAGGCGGCCAGGAATCTCAACATCTATGTCACGCAGCGTGGACGGCGGGTCAAGGCAAATCACCGGATGCAAGCCCCCCACGACGGGCATGGGTGGGTTGCACGCAGAACTCAAGCAGTAGAGGCGAGGGGATGAACGGTCGCGGATGAGGCGAGAGATCCTCAAAAAGGGCATGATTCCCTTCGCGGGGAAACCGGTCTGCCAGATACTTGATTCAGTGAAAATCCATCAGTAAGAAGTGGTTAATAACACAATCAATACATTGAAATTTCTGATAAAATTTATCAATATTCGCCTGTCCCAAAAACTCACTTGGCAGGTGCAAACATGAAGCGACTGATCCTCGAGCAGAGCAACGACGAATTCTCCACCAGCCACTCCGGCCTGCCACTGATCAGCGCCTGCATCAACCACTCCAGTGACCTGGGGCGGCAGGTGGGCCGCCTGGTCGGGAGCAGCGGCCAGATCGCCGAAATCGACATTGTGCGCAGCTCCCTGCGGCTGTTGTGCCTGGGCAAGGGTGATTTTCAGGCCATCACCTCCATGCGCAACGACGAGTATTTCAAGCAGTCTCTGGGTATCGGCCGCCTCCCCTCGGCTGAGCGCATGCGACAGCGGCTGGATGAGAAGGCCGCAGCCGGCCTGATCCCGCTGGTAGCTCGCAGTTCCCGGACCATGTTCAAACAACTCGGCGTCAAGGTTTCCGGCTACCCAGGCGGTCTCGTGCCCCTGGACGTGGACGTCTTCCCCCAGGACAACTCGAACACCCGCAAGGAAGGGGTGAGCCGCAACTGCCCGGGCCGGCAAGCGAGTCGGCCTGCTGGGGGTCGACAAGCCCATGCAGGTCAATGGTGCGGCGTATCCCTGCAAGCGGATCGTGTGGGTGACCCAGCGGACCACGGACCGACACGGGCAGTTGCTGCTCACTCCGGACATTACCCTGGAAGGCTGGTGGACCGACCTGGACATGGAGCCCGAGCAGCTGATCGCCCTGTACCGGGACCACGCCACCTCGGAGCAGTTCCACAGCGAGTTCAAGACCGACCTCGACCTGGAGCGGCTGCCAATGTCGCCGTAGCGTGCTGCTGGGACAGGATGCGGAGACCATGATCTCCCAAAATTGCCAGTGCGAGACTGGCGTGTACCAGCCTGAGCTAAAGCGTCACGGATTCAGGGGTGAATGAATGTCAGACACGGAAAAAGTAATAGTCTACACTGACCTCTTAGGATTTTCTAATCTGGTCTTACGAAACATCGAAGAGGCGAGGAATTTACTTTCACGATTCTATCACTTAGCTCAGTCAACAAAACTAGATGGCGGTTTTGACACGGTCGAGCTGTTTTTATTTTCTGATTTTTTGTTTGTTCAAGGGACTGATATTACTGAAGTTGTTAATTATACCTGTTCTTTATATCGCCACTGCCTCATTTCCAGTGAAGAACATATTGGCGCACCAATTTTGCCACGTGGGGGTGTTGCTCGCGGGAGTGTTGTCATTCAAAAACGCAGGGAAGCGCCCCAGGTCACTAAAAACTTCGTCATTAGCACGGCTCTTGTCCACGCCGTGCACATGGAAAAGCTCATAAAAGGGCAAAGGCTGCTTATTTCTGCGAATGAAAGAGAGGAATTGTCTCATTTTTGGAACAAAGAACTTTCTGCAATTACTTATGATCAACCAAGTATCAAGCCGCCAAAGGCGTTTAAAAGATATCGGTATCAAGATCTGTTGTGGGCTCGTGATTTAAGAAAAAATATTCAGGAAGCCAGGGTGGAAACAGCAAGTTTAATCAGGACGGCTGCTAAACTCTACAGAGAACATTCAAAAAACAAGGCCATAGCGAATCATTATGCTGAAACCTTGAGAGTGTGTTTGCTTTCATATTCCAGCCTCCTGCAACCATTAGAAAAAGATCGATACCTTCTGAGTATCTTAGTTGCAGAGACTCTCATCCCGTACCCATCAGCTATTGTCTGGCTTGGCTTTTTAGAGATGGTTTTTCTTTCAAAAGATGCCCAAGCCTTTCAAATGGATCCTAGTGTTTTAAAGTTTATCCGTTTTGCTTTTCTTCATCCTCTTTGGGGCAATATTTGCGCAACGCTTTCTTTAAAAGAACATTCTCAATTGTTCTATAATATTAGAGAGCTCATTGAAGTGAATATTCGCATTGACGCTGCAAACTAAGGATTTTTTACGCTGAGCCGGTCGCGGAAAGCTTTCCTCGTGATCCAACGTCATCAAAGCGGATCCTTGAAGGCGCCTCTCCTCAAGTACGGACAGCGTCTCAAGAACAGTCCTCAGTCGGCCGTTTCAGGCTTCGCCACAACGAATCGCCAATAAAAAAAACCCGCCATGCACACGCGTGGCGGGTTTTCTGACTTCAGCCTGTCAGCGGATTACGTTCCGCTCACGAAAGGCTCAGGGGATCCACTTGGCGACCACCGCCTCATTGGCGTGCATCCAGTCGCGTGCTGCTTCCAGCGTGCTCTTCTTTGACTCCTTGACGGCGACCATGAGCGAACTCAGCTCTTCGTTGTTCATCTCCATGTTCTCCAGAAACTTCGCCAACTCCGGCTTGTCTTCACGCAGGTTTTTGCGGCCCGTGATGTCGATATTGCCGGGGAGCCAGACTTTTTTCTTGTCCTGCTCAAGGAAGGCCAGGTCCCAGTAGCCGAACATGCTGTGCGGCTTCCAGCCTGTGACCACGATCCACTCCTTTTTGGCCACAGCCTGCTTGAGCGAAGCCATCATGGCCGGGCCCGAGGAGGCGAGCAGCGTGTACCCAGCGTCAGCTAGGCCGTAGCCCGCGGCTGGCAGGACGTCAGTATCCATAGTGGTCATCAAACCCGCACCGGCATCAATACCGGTGATGGTGAGCTTGAGCTTCTTTTTTGCCTCGGGTTTGAGCAGGTCGGAGATGGTGCGGATGCCGGCATCCACCATGTAACGAGGCACTACCAGGCCGGCCTCCGTACCCTTAAATATGTGCCCAAGGTCAATCAGGTCTTTGGAGTACCGCTGCATGTACTCTGTGTGCAGCACTGGCAGCCAGGTCTCCATAAAGGCGTCCTTGTCGCCCTGGGCCACGGCCGCGTAGGCCGGGGCCACGTCGGCCGCGGTGATGGTTACTTTGTAGCCCATCTTGTCTTCCAGCACTGCCTGAGCCAGGTGGGTATAGGCAATGCCTTCCTCCCAGTTGGCGTAGACCAAGTCTGCGGTTTTCGCGTCCGCCGCCCAGCCCGTGGTGGTCCAGGCCGGCAACAGCGCCAGCGCGAACGTCAGACAGGTGATCAGCAATCGTAGGCAGTGTGTCGTGGGTGGTTTTTGGGTCATTAGTTTCCTCCTGTGCGTATGGTCTTCAGCCACGGGCGTTATGCCCAGGGCCGTGGTTTCCGCGATAGCTCGCGTTTGTGTGTCTTGGTGTGGTTCTCCGGGTCTGACCACTCACACGATCTTGCCCAGGGCCTGGGTGACCCGGTCGAGAAAGATCGCGAGAATGACGATGGCGATGCCACTTTCAAAGCCCAGATCAATCTTGAGCTGGGTGATGCCCTTGAGCACCTCGTTGCCGAGCCCACCCGCGCCGATCATACCGGCGATGACTACCATGGACAGGGCGAGCATGATGGTCTGGTTCACGCCCGCCATGATGGTGGGCATGGCGACCGGCAGCTCCGCCTTGAAGAGCATCTGTCCGGGCTTGGCGCCAAAGGCGCGCGCCGCCTCCTTGATCTCCAGGGGCACCTGGCGGATTCCGAGATTGGTCAGGCGCACCGCGGGCGGCAGGGAAAAGATGAAGGTGGCCACTACGCCCGGCACCGGACCCAGACGGAAAAAGAGCACCGCTGGGATCAGGTAGACAAAGGCCGGCAAGGTCTGCATAAAGTCGAGGATGGGCCGCACCACCTGCTCGACCACATCGCTCTTGCTCGACCAGATGCCCAGCGGGATGCCGACCCCCATGGACAGGATCACCGAGGTGAGCACCAGCGCCAGGGTGGTCATGGTCGCGTCCCAGAGCCCCATCACATCGATGAGCAGGAAGCCGAACAGCGTAAAGGCTGCCACCCAACGACCTGCCAGGCGCCAGGCCAGGGCGGCGAACAGGGCGGTCATCACCAGCGGCGGCGGAAAGGAGAGCACGGTGTTGAAGGCGTCGAGCACTGCCCGCACCATCGAGCTGATGGCGTCGAAGAACGGGCTCATGTTTTCCATGAGCCAGTTGATGACAGCCTCGAAGCCTCCACCGATATTGATGTATTCGCGTAGTAGTTCCATTTAATTGACAGCCTCTTCGGTTTGTTCGTGAAGCTTTTCCGCAGTTTGGCCCTGGTCGCTATCGGCTTCGGGGGAGGAACCGTTCTGCCCGTTGGTGGTGTCGTCGATGTCGCTCAGCCGCACCGGGCCGGCCTCGTCGGCCATGTTGATGCGCACCTCGGCAAGGACCGCGCCCCGATCCACCACGCCGCGCAGTACTCGGTTTTCATCAATCACTGCAATGGGGTGACGCGAGGTGACGGCCGTGTCCACCAAGTCGGAAATGGCCGTGTCCGGTGTGGTGGTGTACACTTGGTCGTTGATTATCGATGTTAGATCCCGCTGGCCCTTGCGGGCGAGCCGCGCCGCGTCGTCAATGGTGACGATGCCCATGAGTTTGCGCTCGTTATCGGTGACAAACACCACGTCTGTGCGCATTCTCTTCATGAGCTGGGTGGCTGTCTCCGGGCCGGCCTTGGGGTGTCTCACGGTGGCATGCTTCTGCATGATCGTGGAGGCGGTGATGACTTTGGTGCGGTCCACCTTCTGCACAAAGGTGCGCACATATTCGTCGGCCGGATCGCAGAGGATCTCCTCGGGCGTGCCGATCTGGTGCACTTTCCCCTCGGGGCCGAGAATGGCGATGCGGTCGCCCAGCTTAAGGGCCTCGTCCAGATCGTGGGTGATAAAGACGATGGTCTTGTGCATCCTGGCCTGCAGGTCGATCAGCTCGTCCTGCATCTGCGTGCGAATGAGTGGATCAAGGGCGCTGAAGGCCTCGTCCATGAGCAGTACCTCGGGGTCGTTGGCCAGGGCCCGGGCAATACCCACTCGCTGTTGCATGCCGCCGGAAAGTTCTGAGGGCCGGCTCTGTTCAAACCCTTTCAGGCCGACCAGTTCGATGGCGTTCATGGCCTTTTCCGTGCGTGCGGCTTTGTCCATACCACCGATTTCCAGCCCAAAGGCGACGTTGTCGAGAACGGAGCGGTGTGGCAGCAGGCCGAAGTGCTGGAACACCATGGACATCTTGTAGCGGCGCACATTGCGGAGCGCCTCGCGGTCGAGCTGCATGATGTCTTTGCCGTCAAAGAGAATCTCGCCGGCGGTGGGCTCAATGAGCCGGTTCAGGCAGCGGATCATGGTGGACTTGCCGCTGCCGGACAGCCCCATGACCACAAAGGTTTGTTGCTCTTCGATATCGAAGCTGGCGCCATTGATAGCGACCGTGCAGCCGGTTTTGGCGAGGATTTCGCTCTTGGACATGCCTTGGTCGAGCAGGGGCAGGGCCCGTTTTGGATTGGGACCAAAGATTTTTGATAAATTTCTAATGGATATCAGTGACATATAAAATTTCCTGGTTGTTTGAACGGTGGTGAACGCGACAAGGCGACGCACACCGTAGGCGGTGCCGGAGCAGGCAACGCCCGACAGCCGGAAAGAAACATCAAAAGGGGCGCGAACTGATGAAAAAAAAGGTGTGAAACTGAAGGGTTAGTTTATTTTTCCGGTAGCGTAATACCTTACGCGTTAACCTTATAACATCTAACGAATACAAGCCATTATGTCAACCCCTGGACCCTTCCCCGGGCAGGCCGCAGGAGAAACCACAGGGCAAATTTCTCTTAAGACTCGGGGTGTTGGCGTGATCTGCGCGATGGTCATTTTTTTCATATTTTATTCTGTTTTTTTTGGTTGGCTGCGTGGTTTATTCGTTAAAAGTGCTCAGTCTCCATAGAATGAGCCTGTTCCGGTTTACTTTTGCGGGGCTGCCGGCCCTCAACAAGCAGATGGGTTGGATTCTTGGCTGCAGAACCGAGCGGCCGGTCGAGGATATTGAGCTGATCCGTAGCGTTTTTATCCGGGCGGTTGACTTTGCGAGGCCGAGCGATGCGACGGGATTTCAATTTGATGATTGCCACAACCCAGGTCAGATTTGAGGAAGATGCTCACCCTGCTGGACGCGGACGAGATCATCTTTGCCATGGTTGATCTGACGTTCTAGAGAAGGAATGTTCGCGCTCGGAGGCTCCGAATTTTGGTGGCGGTTTTCCAGCGCGAAGGAGGCACGGGCCGACTCCGGGCCTGAGTGCTTGTCACAAATTTCCCGCCGTGGAATCGAAAATTGTGGTACATCAATCTGCTAGGCGGCCAACCAAAATATGGGCGGCCCAGCTCGGCCAGGCAAAGGCCGGCCGGAGCGAACACGCCCGGCACGCGGGCAGAGGAGTAAGGGGGGGAGCGCGGATGACAAAGCGCACGAACAACGGGATCGCCATCAGCGTGCATGGCTTGAGCAAGCGATTCGGCGAGGTGCAGGCGGTGCAGGAGATGGATTTCGAGGTGGCCAGCGGCGAGCTGTTCGGCTTTCTGGGACCCAACGGCTCGGGCAAGACCACCACCATCAATATGCTCATCGGGCTGGCACGGCCCGATGCGGGCACGATCCAGATCGACGGCGTCGACTGCACGTACAACCCGCGCGCGGCCCAAGACCGCATCGGTGTGGTCCCGGACGAAAGTAACCTCTATCCAGAGCTGAGCGGCTTTGACAACCTCTGCTTCTGCGCAGCCCTATACGGCATAGGCAAGGCCGAGCGACAGGCGCGGGCGCGCACCCTGCTGGTCCTCTTCGATCTGGACAAGGCCGCGCACCGAAAGTTCGGTGGCTATTCCAAAGGAATGAAGCGCAAGTTGACCATTGCCGCCGGCATTATTCACGAGCCGCATATCCTCTTTCTCGACGAGCCGACCACGGGCATCGACGTGGCCAGCGCCCGGCAGCTGCGCCAACTCATTGCTACGCTGCACCGTCAGGGCACCACCGTGTTCCTGACCACCCATTATATCGAGGAGGCGGAACGACTCTGCGACCGGGTGGCTTTCCTCAAAGAAGGCCACATCGCCCGCATTGACACAGTGACCAACCTGGTGCAGCCGATCCGCGACAAACACGTGCTGCATGTCGCCTGCGGCGGCGACCTGG
>JAVEYP010000057.1:0-8154 GCA_034003445.1 Desulfobulbus sp. | reverse complement strand
ACGGCCGCTTACGTGGCCTACATGGCCTCGCTCACTAACCGGCGCTTCACCGCCACCCAGTACGCCCTGTTGTCCAGCTGTATGGGTGTCCCCCGCGTGATCATCGCGGCCCCGGCCGGCTGGTTGGCCGACTTGCTCGGCTGGCCGCTGTTCTTCATCGGCTGCACAGTTGTCGCACTGCCGGGCTTGATGCTGCTGCCCCTGGTAAGTCGGCAATACCACCGGGACACGCAATAACCCGTTGAGTTCTCCCCACGCAGTCATTAGTATGTCGAACTAGGCCAGAACCCGCCCATTATAGAACAATTTCGGACAACAGATGCCCATTAAAATATACAACACCCTGACCCGGAAAAAGGAAGTCCTGCAGCCGCTGGAAGACAATCACGTCAAGCTCTACGTCTGCGGCATCACCAGCTACGATTATTGCCACATCGGCCATGCCCGCTCGGCGTTGGTGTTCGACATGGTGGTGCGCCACCTCAGATACCGCGGTTACAAGGTGACCTTTGTCCGTAACTTTACGGATATCGATGACAAGATCATCAATCGGGCTGCTGAGCAGGGGGTGGATCCGGCGAGTCTTGCCCTGCGCTTCATCGACGAGTTCTATGCCGACATGGACGCCCTTGGCATTATCCGGCCCGACTTTGAGCCCAAGGCCACCGAACACGTGGAAGAGATGGTCCAGTTGATCGGCCAGTTGGTCGACAAAGGCATGGCCTATCCCTCAAACGGCGACGTCTACTTCCGAGTAGTGCAGTTTGCCGAATACGGCCGCCTCAGTGGCCGCAGCCTTGCGGACATGCAGGCTGGGGCGCGGGTCGAGGTGAGTGAAAAGAAGGAAAACCCCATGGATTTCGTGCTCTGGAAGGCGGGGAAGCCGGGCGAGCCGAAGTGGGACAGCCCTTGGGGGCCGGGTCGGCCGGGCTGGCATATTGAGTGCTCGGCCATGAGCCGCAAGTACTTGGGCGAGACCTTCGACATTCACGGCGGGGGCCAGGATCTGATATTTCCCCACCACGAAAACGAAATCGCGCAGAGTTGCGGCGCAACCGGAGCGGAGTTTGCCAAGGTGTGGATGCACCACGGCTTTGTCACCATCAAGGATGAGAAGATGTCGAAATCGCTCGGCAACTTTCTGACCATCCGCGATGTTCGCGCGCAGTACCACCCCGAGGTGCTGCGACTGTTCATTTTTTCCACCCAGTACCGCAACCCGCTCGACTTTACCGAGGCCGCCCTGCAGCAGGCTCGTGTCGGGCTGGGGCGGATGTACGACTGCTTGGCGCGATTGGCCGCGCTGCCTGTGGCCGGGCCGGAAGGGGACGGGGTCATCGGTGCCAGGGACCGGGCCGCGCTGGAGTCGCTTGAGAAGCGGTTTAACCAGGGCATGGACAATGATTTCAACACGCCCCAGGCCCTCAGCCCCGTGTTCGAAGCAGTCAAGGTGGCGGCCAAGGTCCTCCGCCAACTGCCCGAACAGCCGGTTGTGGCCGACCTGGACCTGCTGCGCGCTACCGGCGAGACCCTGCGTACCCTGGGCCGGGTGCTCGGCCTGCTCCAGCAGGACCCGTCCGAGGTTGTGGCTGCGGTGCAAGCGCATAGACTGGCCGGGATCGACCTGAGCGAGGCGGAGATCGAAAAACTCATTAAAAAGCGCAACCAAGCCCGGGCTGCGCAGGACTGGACCACCTCAGACGAGGTGCGCGACCACCTGTTTGCCCACGGGGTAGCGCTCAAGGACAGCCCTGAGGGCACCACCTGGGAAGCAAAGGAGCGGTAGCAGACCGCACTGCCGGGAACTGTCCGGCGAGGAGGAATCTATGACCCGAATCCCGGCAGTGGCGGACCGTTTTTATCCGGGCAACCCCGCCAGACTGCGCGCCACCATAAAGCAGCTTGTTCCTGTGGTGACCGGCGAAAAGAAACGGGCGCTGGCGGTAGTCCTGCCGCACGCCGGTTACGTCTATTCCGGAGCCACGGCGGGTCGAACCGTGAGCGAGGTACAGGTGCCGGAGACGGTGCTCATTCTCGGGCCGAACCACCACGGCCGCGGTGCTGCCTTGGCGCTGGGCACTGAGGACTGGCGCATGCCGCTCGGCACAGTGCCGGTCGACCAGCACCTTGCTGCGGCCATCCTCGAGCGCTCGGCGACCATCGTCGTCGACGAGGAGGCACACGAGAGCGAACACTCGCTCGAGGTGCAGGTGCCGTTTTTGCAACAGGTGCAGCGACAGTTGCGCATCGTGCCCATTGTGGTCGGCCACGTGTCCTACGCCACTTGCCAGGACGCGGCCCATGACTTGGCCGGGGCGATCAGCGCCTTCGGCGAGCCGGTGCTCATGGTGGCCTCCACTGACATGAGCCACTATGAATCGCGGCAGCAGGCCGCGCACAAGGACCGGCTGGCCATTGAGCGCATCCTCGCCCTTGATGCACGCGGGCTGTACGACACGGTGCTCGGTCACCGTATCTCCATGTGCGGGGTTATGCCGACCACCATCGTGCTGCTGGCAGCCTTGGAGCTCGGTGCGACCCGGGCCGAACTGGTACAGTACACTGATTCCGGCGAGGCCAGCGGCGATACCGATCAGGTGGTCGGCTATGCCGGCCTGATCATCTCCTGAGGGGGACGACTCAAGCAGGGGGGCAAATCGTCAGGAGGGGCGCAATGGCTTCGCAAGCCGGTTTTTGCTTGACAACAGCGGCCAATACATCTATTTTTTGCAGCATCTTGCTGGGGGATGGTCTAACGGCAAGACAGCGGACTCTGACTCCGCTTATCGGGGTTCGAATCCCTGTCCCCCAGCCACGACAATACAAGGGGTTACGGTTCATGCCGTGACCCCCTTTTTCATTTCCCTCTTCAACTTGTCCCGCTCCTGTCCAACCCCTGTTCTAGTGTTCTAGTGGTAGGGTAGCTGCCCGCCCGTCCATCCAATCCTCCCGGTCGGCACAACTTCCGCCCTCCTTGTTTACATATGGGACCCTCGAATAATCTAAGAGGCGTAGTCGGTTAGCTCCTCCTGGGGTACACTGCCTCGCATGACCATATCTTCGAATGACAGCATGCCGGGCATCCTGACTATAGGAAAAGGCGGCTTCCCCAACACTTATCGTGAATTTGTGCAAGAATTTCCCAACGACAATGCGTCTAGCACGCGTACTTGGAACACGTACGGTTGCCGAAGGGGTTTTGCTGCCCTGCTTGCCAGAAACAGAGAGAACCTTGGCGTCAAACGCGAGGTCGTTTGGTTTGCGCCTCGTGTCGCCACCAGACTTCGGGAACGACTGGAACGATTCTGGAGAAAACGCGGACACTTTGACGACTTGGTTTGAAGTCGCGTGGCACCTCTGCGGCTGGACAAGGGGGGCGCAACCGGGCTGACCCCGCTGGTAGATCGCAGCTCCCGGACCATGCTCAAGCAGCTCGGCGTCAAGGTCTCGGGCTACCCGGGCGGCCTCGTGCCGCTCGACGTGGACGTGTTCCCCCAGGACAACTCGAACACCCGCAAGGAAGGGGTGAGCCGCACCTGCAAGAACTTCGACGGCTACGCGCCCATCGCCGCCTCCCTGGGCATGGAGGGCTGGTGCCTGGAGAGCGAACTGCGGCCCGGCAGTCAGCACGGCCAAGCGGGCTTTGTGGTCTTCATCCAGCAGGTGTTCAAGGCAGCGCAAGTGCTCATCGAGCAGGAGATCCTGGTCTACCTGGCGGGCCGGCTGATCAGCACCGGCCGGCGCTTGTGCTGCGCTTCAGTTGGCATTGTCCGGTGTTTGCAGCCTTCCAGGGGGTGTACGAGCAACTTGCGCCGGCTGGTTGAGCCCAGCCACCGGCCCAAAACTGACCAACAACAGGAGAAGCACGCCCGCTGATCCGAATTTTAGTGATTGTTCAATGAACAAGACGCCAATTCCGCTGTAGCGTGCCGCTGGATCAGGATATGGACCGCTGAAGCCCCAAAATTGCCGATACCGGACTGGTCCAAACCAGTTTGAGTCAAGGCTTCACTGATCCAGGTGAAAGTAAAAAAATCTTCAAATTCAAAATATATATTTCAATGGGTTAACGTAACCTCCTCTGCCACTGACAGCATGTCCAAAGCTTGTGCTACGGTAAAGTGATACGGGTAAATCTTTGATTGCTCCATTCGGGACGCCTTTGATGCTTCGCGCGAACGTTGTTCTCCGTTTATCCGTATCAACTGTTCTTGAACTTCCGCTCGTAATCGAGCTCCATTGCATAGGGAAAGGTTTGGTAGGGATAGACCTGCAGGTTAAATGATACGGAAACATAGCGTTCGATTGCCGTTCGCAACGCATGCTCGTGTAGCGAGGATGGGAGGATACCGTGGCGTAGTTGAATTTCAATGAGAAATCCCGTTGCTTGCACGCTGAGACGGAAATAACCGGTGGTGATGGAGGCAGCCGCAAAATCCGCATAAAGCCCCTGCTTGACGGCCTCGGGCGCAATGGAGGAGTTGCCGACGACCAGAGCCCGGTTCTTTCTGCCGCCGACCGAAAGCAGGGGGAGTTTGAGCTCGGGACAGAGGTGCCCGTATCCGCAATCGTGCAAAATCGTTTTGAGCTCGTTGTACGGATGCAGCCGAGCGATGTCTTTGACATTGTAGCGTATTAACGGGATCAGCAGGGCCTTGCTCAGCATGGAAACGACCAGTTCCGGAGCGCCCTCGCTGTTTTCGACCACCTCAAGAAAAGTTCGGTGCGGGTAATAATGGAAGAGAGTCGGCTGCACTTCGCAGTCCTGACCGTAAAGCGCATGCCGCAATTGTGTATCGGCCAAGGCTGCCCGTTGTATGCGAATGGTATCCAGCGACTCATGGAAGAGATTCAGATCAAGTTCCGCTACCCCCATGGTGCCGCCGATCACGCCGCGATCCATTCGTTCCCAGTCCGTGCCAAGCAGGCTGCCGAGATAGCTGCGGAACGTCTCCGGCATCCAATCTTCGCCAGTGATTAGATGGATGTTTTGACGCGGCCAATCGATCCCCTGCTCTGCGCCCACTTCCACAATGTGCTTCAGGAAGTGGGGGTCGCTGAGGAGGAGAACCTGGTCGAATTCGGGCGAAAATTTGCGAAAGATGGCCAGAGCCATGTCCCAACGGACACTGGTGTCGGCAACCGGCAGCGATGTGGGCACCCGCACTCCCATGGGCAAGCTGTTGATAAACAAGGTTTTCTTGCTGGAGGTGTGAAAGATGTAATCGAGTGCCGTGTCGATAGCCTTGACAGCATCCCGCTGATTTTCCTCGGTGTTAATGCCAAACGAAAAAACACCGGAATAGCCGGAGCTTGACATGGCGCTGCGAATGCGGTCGATTTTACCGTCCAGACAGATATCCCGAATGTCGTATTGGGGGAAGACGTCCTCCTTGTCGAGCAGGGGCACAAGGCGCTTGAAGGCGGCAATCGAGGTCACCTGGGCGGGCGAGCAGTCTGCCTTGGCAAGCAGGTCCTTGTAGGCGGGAACGCGACGCGCGGCACGCTGGAAAGCGCGCAGCACCTGTTCCTCTGCATGGGCCATGATCCTTTCCGGGTCGGCAGCCATCAGCATGCTCAAGGTTTTTCTTCGTTCCAGCAGCGCCAACCGCCGGCGGATGTTCGCGACCAGCTTCATACCCTCCTCCCGTGGCCAATCCACTCCAGTGCTTCAGCGCCAACACGGCCAAGCCCGGCACGCCCTTGCCTGGTTCGGCCCAGTCGTCGTGAGGCGTTGCTGTTCAAGGCTTTGCCAACGATTCGGTAAAAAACGTATAGCACTCGGCTCGTCGAATTTTCATTGTCTCCAAAATTTGGGATATGGAGGCGCCGTAGATTCTGACCTTGCCGTGGTAGTCGATCTCGTCCAGGCTCAATGGTTCCAGATGGACGCCATATCGATCCAGCAACCGGTATAACGAACTTTCAAAGGCGGCGATCCAGTGGGTGATGCCGAGGTCAAATCGGCTGGCCAGATACATGACCTTGAACAGTTCAAGAATGACCTCCGGGTATCTTTTCCGCCGGTGGCCGCTGCCCTGGTAGCCGTCCTGGCCAGGCAGCCCGTTTTTTGCGCGCTGGCAATACTGCTTCGCAATGCAGAGACGCGAAATTTCGGCAGTCGAAGCAAGGGGGAATCCCAAGCGTTGCAACTGTTCAAGCAGCGGGCCGTAGTACTTGGCCGTCGGGAAGGAACGACGCTCCGACCATCTGACCAAACGCACCGCGGCGATGGCATCATCGTTGCGGTCGGCGCGGCTAGCAAGAAAGTGTTCGGAAACAGTATCGAAAGCATCTGTCTCCAGACCGGAAGGATACTGATCCGGATCGAGAAACTGTACTTCGTGGCAGAACACCTGATAGCGCAACTGGTACATGGACGAGTATTTTTTGCGGTTTACTCCCTTAACAAGCCGCTGCACGCACAAGGGCGACGAGCCTGGAAAATGGTAGCTGCTGTCCTGGGACCCCTGACCAAGTCCTCCAAGAGTCGTGGATTCCAGCGAGGTGAGGTGCGATTCTGGTTTGGTTTGCTGCAGCATGGGTTCCCCTTTCTCTTCGGGTTTTTCAGCAGGACCGCCTTTCCCTCTCGCGGTGTGCGCGTACAGGATACCCGAGCACCGCTGATGTTGTGGAAAAGGAGTCTGTGAGCAGGCGCTGCCAACCGGGCAGAAACGCCATTGGTTTAAATGATGGTAACTGCATGTGAAAAAAAAGAGAGGAATCGATGGGTTCGATTCCTCTCTTTAAAGGTTACACGAAATGTTTACTTGCGCACTTTCCTGCCCACAGCGGCAAGCCCCATCAGCCCGGCGCCGAACAGAAGCATCGTGGAGGGTTCAGGAACGGCATTTGCCTGGATAGGGTCAGTCAAGCTCTGGCTCCAGCCAGCTGTTGTCGCAGCCGGGGTGGGAAGCAGGACGTTGAACGAAAACAACAGGTCATGCTTACCGCCGGAGCTATCCATAATGGCTTGGGAATGGAGCGTGGAGTATAGCGCACCCCCGGTCACCGAACCATAACCAAGACCTTCGCCAGAGGTTGGTGAATTCTTAGCCAGAACCGTCTGCACCATGGTGACCAGCGGATTGCTAGGATCGACGCCACGTTCAAAGACCCCTGTGAAGAGAATGTCGCTGCCCATGCCATTGTAGCCGTCAACCCCAATACGGCCGGCTGGTCCCTGCAGCATGTCCACGTCCCCGGCCACTGAATACAGGGTAAACCCGCCACCCTCCTGGCCAATGCTATAACCTGTTGGGGTCCCGTCGCTATCGTAAGAAGTGGGCTCATTATAGTTGTCAGTCAAGCCATAAAAGGTGCCATACATCTGGTCACTGGCAGCCGACACCCACAACCGGTTGGCAACAGTCTGCGCTTGATCCTTGAACACCCCGTTGACCGTGATCACGCCCCAGGTTTCCCCCTGATCCAGGCTCTTTGAGTAGCCCGACAGGTCGAAATACAATGGCCCCTGATACCCGGCCAGCGCGTCGACCAGCGTTGCGGACGCTTGCCCCGCCATCAAGAGGGCACCCATTGCTGCTAAACCAATGATTTTCTTTTTCATAATTTCCTCCGTCTAATGTTTTTTGTGTCGCACAGGTTTATTTTTCGAGGATGGCCGCAAAGGAGACTTGCTCTCCTCGCCAGCCCATCGAAAACGCCTGCCAACGCTCCTTGCCGAAGACACAATTGCCCGGCAAGCAGATTCCTTGTCCGCCGTGTTTTCTCCTGCAAAATTGAGGCCTGAACGGGCCAGAGAACAATACTGGTAATTTTATGTTGGTGTTGCATCGGGACAGCTGATCATCCCAAACGTTTTCCGTGCGGCCAACGCACGAAAAAACGTTGCAATTCATTGGCAAGCAACAGTTCACTTCTGTTACCCGTTACCCGTTACCCGTTACCCGTTACACGTGCAGAAACAGGAAAAACGGGACGTTCCCGAGGAAAGAGCGCACATCTTGCAGAGACCGCGGGGGAAGGACGTCGGCAGGGTGGCACAGGATGCGAGGGAGGCTGATTGCCCAACGGTGCACCAAGCAGGACCAGTCGTTTGGTGCAGTGCAGTTTTGCCATTGAGGTCGTGTGCATGAACGGCCTCAACGCCTAGCCGTCTTGGGCGGGATGAGATCGGAAGAGCACACGACT
>JAVEYP010000056.1:0-8158 GCA_034003445.1 Desulfobulbus sp. | reverse complement strand
GGCCCGGTGGGGGGGGGGGTGCAGGAGAAGATCAGCCAACAGGACGGGGTGCTGCGCGTGCGAGTGATTCCGCTGGAGATCCACGGCCGGCGCGATGATGCCTAAGAAGCAGCTGCATATTAGCGCAAAAGGCTGGGTCGCGTGTAAAAAGTATTTTTGAATGTGTTGATGTGTCGACGTTCTTTGGTAAAAAAGCGTCTCGCTACTGGTTTCTTTCAATTGCTGAAACCGGCCAGGCGCGGCGGCCCCGCGTGCAGGTCGTCAAGTTTTCCAGCTACCAGAAATTGGTACTGGAAGTAACTTCCCATCTTTCTTCCTCTTTCGGCCTGATCTCATCGTGGGTCAGGTCGATTTTTTGTCATGCTTCTGAACAGTACCCGTGTCGCGCTCCTGGCGCAGCCCACCTATGCCCAGCCGTCGCTCGACCTGGCTGTAGACCGTCTGCTGGCCGGGTGCGAGGCCTGCGGATCGCTGCGTTCGGCCCGGGTGCTGCTCAAACCCAATCTGATCACCGCCCGCAACGGTACCCTGGCCTGCACGGACCGTCGTCTGCTCGTTGGCGCGGCCCGTTGGTTCATTGACCGCGGAGCAAGGGTGGCGGTGGGCGACTCGCCCTCGTTCGGTTCCGCGCGAGCAGTGCTGGCAAAGATCGGTGCCTTGGACTCGCTCTTGCGCTTGGGTGCGGAGGTGGTGGAGTTCCGCCAAGCCGTGGCCACTAAACTCCCTGGTGGGTTGCAGGCCCCTTTGGCTGCGCCAGCTTTGGACTGCGATTTGCTCGTCAATCTGCCGCGGGTCAAGGCCCATGCGCAGATGCGCATTACCCTGGCGGTGAAGAACTATTTCGGTTGCGTCTCCGGCTTTTACAAGCCCTGGTGGCACATGGTCCACGGCGGCGCTCAACAACCACGCTTTCCAGCCCTGCTCGTTGATCTGCTGGCCGTGCTGCCAGCGGGGTTGTCACTGCTCGACGGCGTGGTTGCCATGCACCAGTCAGGGCCGGTGCATGGTGAACCCTATCCCCTTGGGCTGCTCGCCTGCTCCACCAACCCGGTGGCTCTGGACACGGCCCTCTTGGTCGTGCTCGGCATCGAGCCGGAACTCTGTCCCCTCTGGAGGGCCGCTCGCGCTGCTGGTCTGCAGGGTGCCCAGGTGGACGAACTGCGTTTCCCCGAGACCACGCCGGCCGCGTTGGCTGTCCGCGATTTTGTCGTGCCGGCCACTCTCAATCCCATTCGCTTCAACCCTTTTCGCTTCGTCAAAAACTCGCTGCGACGGCTGGTGCTGCGTTTGACTGGCAACTGATGAAAAACCGCTTGGCAGCACCCTTCATTGCAGGCGGCGTGGTGAACAGCGACGGCCTAAGAAATTTCCCAACCGTGAGACGACTATCACCGCTTCGCTGGCGCATTCCCCACTGCGCTAACTGACCACGCCCGACGGTGTGGTTTTGTTGCTGTGCGGCATCATCTAGCCGTCAGTATCCACGACCGATGTGGATTGTGAACCGCAGTAACGTCATCAGTGGCTGATTGTGGTACCTGCCAAGCCCCCTTTTCTCTCA
This sequence comes from Desulfobulbus sp., assembly GCA_034003445.1. GTDB lineage: Bacteria > Desulfobacterota > Desulfobulbia > Desulfobulbales > Desulfobulbaceae > Desulfobulbus. Next base: position 6,597 of record JAVEYP010000056.1, on the reverse strand, counting down.
TTTTTCTTGAATTTTTTCGCAAAATAGAGTAAATAAATCTTTTTTTCGACCCCGCCGGAATCGTGCGACGTCGACCCCCTGGGCCGGCCAGACTCGCACCGGTGGACACTTTTTTCGCTACCAGGAGATACGCATGTCGAATCATCTCTTCACCTCTGAATCGGTCTCTGAGGGACACCCGGACAAGGTTGCCGATCAGATCTCCGACGCCGTGCTTGATGCGATCCTCACCCAGGACACAACAGCCCGGGTCGCCTGTGAAACACTCGTCACCACCGGCATGGTGCTGATCGCCGGCGAGATCACCACTTCGGCCTGGGTGGACATGCCGAACATCGTCCGCGAGACGATTCGCGAGATCGGCTACAACAGCTCAGACATGGGGTTTGACTGGCAGAGCTGCGCTGTGCTCACCTCCATCGACAAACAGTCCACCGATATCGCCCAGGGCGTTGATGAGGGCAGCGGGCTTGACCTCGACCAGGGCGCCGGCGACCAGGGCTTGGTGTTTGGCTATGCATGTGACGAAACCGATGTGCTCATGCCCATGCCAATTACCTTTGCCCATTACCTCACCATGCGTCAGTCCGAGATGCGTAAGGCCGGAATCCTGCCCTGGCTGCGGCCCGACGCCAAGAGCCAGGTGACTATCGAGTACGAGGACAATCGGCCCAAACGGATCGAGGCGGTGGTGCTCTCCACCCAGCACAGCCCGGAGATCGACTACGAGTCCCTTAAAGAGGCGGTGATGGAGGAGATCATCAAACCGGTGCTGCCAGCGCAGATGATCGACGCGGCCACCAAGTTCTACATCAATCCCACGGGTCGGTTTGTCATCGGTGGCCCGGTGGGGGACTGCGGCGTCACTGGGCGTAAGATCATCGTCGATTCCTACGGCGGCCGTGGTTCGCACGGCGGCGGCGCCTTCTCCGGCAAGGATCCATCCAAGGTGGACCGCTCGTCCTCCTACATGGGCCGCTACGTGGCCAAAAACATTGTTGCCGCTGGTTTGGCCGCCGAGGTGGAGGTGCAGGTAGCCTACGCCATCGGCATCTCCCGACCGGTGTCGATCAATGTCAAGACCTTTGGCACCGGCCGAATCTCCGAGGAGCGGCTGGTGCAGCTGGTCGGAGAGGTCTTTGACCTGCGGCCCAAGGCCATCATCCTCCAACTCGATCTGCTGCGACCCATCTATCTGAAGACCGCGGCCTACGGCCACTTCGGCCGGGAGCTGCCCGAGTTCACCTGGGAGCGGACCGACCAGGTCGAGGCTCTACGCGCCGCTGCCGGCATATGAACGCCCTTTTTGAATTTTTTTCTTCCCAAATGGGAAGCCCGGAGCACCCATGAGTGACTACAAAGTAGCAGATATCAAGCTGGCCGAATGGGGCCGCAAGGAAATCGCCATTGCCGAGACCGAAATGCCCGGGCTCATGGCCCTGCGCGAGGAGTACGGTTCGCGCAAGCCGCTGGCCGGTGCGCGCATCGGTGGCTGCCTGCACATGACCATTCAGACCGCGGTGCTGATGGAGACCTTGGCCCACCTCGGCGCTGAAATGCGCTGGTCGTCCTGCAACATCTTTTCCACCCAGGACCACGCCGCTGCCGCCATGGCCGCGGCCGGTATCCCCACCTTTGCCTGGAAGGGCGAAACCGAGGAGGAGTTCTGGTGGTGCATCGACCAAACCATCTTTGGCCCGGACGGCTGGCGGCCGAACATGCTGCTCGACGACGGTGGCGATGTGACCCTGGTCATGCATCAGCAGCACCCGGAGCTGATGGCCGGGGTACGCGGCATCTCCGAGGAGACCACCACTGGCGTGCACCGACTCTACGAGATGATGCACAAGGGGACCCTGCTGGCACCAGCTTTCAACGTCAACGACTCGGTGACCAAATCCAAGTTCGACAACCTGTACGGTTGCCGCGAATCGCTCATCGACGGCATCAAACGCGGCACCGACGTGATGATCGCCGGTAAAATCGCCGTGGTTGTCGGCTACGGCGACGTGGGCAAGGGCTGTGCCCAAGCCCTGCGCGGCATGGGTGCCACTGTGCTGGTGACCGAGATCGACCCAATCTGCGCCCTGCAGGCGGCCATGGAGGGCTATCGGGTGGTGACCATGGAGGAGGCCGCACCTGTGGGCAACATCTTTGTCACCTGTACCGGCAACCTGCAGGTGATCACCCGGGCGCACATGGACGTCATGCCCGATCAGGCTATTGTCTGCAACATTGGCCACTTCGACTCCGAGATCGACATCGCCGGCATCCGTGAACTCCCTTGGGAGAACATCAAGCCCCAAGTTGACCACGTTATCTTTCCAGACGGCAAGCGGTTGATCGTGCTCGCCGAAGGACGGCTGGTCAATCTCGGTTGTGCCACCGGTCACCCCAGCTTTGTGATGAGCAACTCCTTTACCAACCAGGTGCTGGCCCAGATCGAACTCTGGCAGAACCAGGGTACGTACGAGAACAAGGTCTATGTCCTGCCCAAGAAGCTGGACGAGAAGGTAGCCAGCCTGCACCTGGCCAAAATCGGCGTGAGACTCACCCGGCTGACCCCAGCGCAGGCCGACTACCTCGGCGTGTCGGTGGACGGTCCCTTTAAGCCGGATTATTATCGCTATTAAATAAAACCGGTGCTGGATATGGGCAGGGTGGCCGACGGCCGCCCTGCTTTTTTTTATGGGGAAGGCAAGGATAGGCGAGTGTGATTGACGGTTATCGCCGGCAGACGGGGCTCCTACGACTGTATCGTGCCACTAGCCAAGGTGGACCGTTTGTACATCGCGCTCCTCTTCCGGACCCGGCTAGAAACCGTTGGGCTGAGAGTCGGGCGAACATCTGACTCACACCTCAATGAAGCCCCAGAACGGGAAGTCGAGCCGGTAGCCGGCCACCCGGCCGGGCGACTGCTCGCGGCTGGCCACCAGCCAGAGGTCGTTGGCGCGCTCCTCGGGCGGGCCGTCAGCGAATGGTTCGCCCTGGGGCAAGAGCACCATGGCGTTGTCTGCGGAATAGCCGATGTCGCCCGAGCCCTTGAACGAGCCAAGCTGTGGCTGCCGGTCGAACTGGCCGTCCTGGCCGCGCTCCAGCTCCGAGATCACCAGGAAGCTGACCGCCAACTCGTCGCGGATCGCCTCTAGTTGGCGTAGCCAGCCGTCGATGCCGCTGCGTTTCTGGCTGATATCCTTGAACGGCAGCTTGTGCAGGCTGTCGATCACCACCACGACGTAGTCGGAACGGGTCTCGCGGCGGAGGAAGTCGATGTGACGACGCATGGTCTCGGGCGAGAGCTTGCGGTCGTTCACCACCCGCAGCCAGGGGAGCATGGCCTCGAGTGTGCGTAACCCCTGCTGCAGGCGCGCCGCCTCGTCACCGACTAGGCTACCAGCGCGGATGCGCTCCACCGGTAGCCGAGACAAGCGGCTCAGGATGCGCAGGTAGATCTTCTGGCGGCCATTTTCGAAATCGTAGTAGATTACCGGCAGGTGACGATTGGCCATGTCCGAGGCGACCTGAATACAGAAGCTCGACTTGCCGGCCTTGGGCGTGCCGCCGAGGACGTTCAGCCCGTGGATGCCGCCGAGCGCCCGGTCGAGCCGGGCAAAGCCGGTGGTGAGACCGCCCCAGGCCGCCCCGGCCTCCTGCGCCATTTGTTCGGTAAAGGCGTGGTACTCGCCCGCGGGCGAGGGAAAGGGTGAAAACGCCCGCGCCTCGCGAATCATGGCGAATACGGTTTGCTGGAACCGCTCCGACCCCTCGATGGCCAACCGGTGCAGGGTAGCGTTGCGCGGTGTACTTTCAGGCCAGCAGACGATGCGCACCTTGAAGCCGGCGCGGGTGGCAAAGGCCCGCGCCAGGGCTGCGGACTCGGCGTTGTGGCTGACCCACAAAAACAGGGTGCGGATCCAGCTGAACCGTTGGGCATCAAGATGTTCAAGGTCTGCGGCAGCGGGTAGGGCGACACCCGGCAGACCCAGCTGCCTGAGACAGAGCAGGTTCTCTTCGCCCTCGACGAGGAACAGGGTGCCGTTTTCGCACCGGTCAATCTCCGGCGCATTGAACACCCGGTACGGATCGGCGAAGAACCGCTCGTCGCCGTACCAGAAAAAATCCTCGGGCTTGTCCGGGTGTACGCAGCGGGCCGCGTAGCAGTTATCGTCTGGCTGGAAATAGGGGTAGACCAGGTAGCGGCCGTTATGGCCGACGTGCAGTTCCGCCAGCGTCTCCAGGCTGAGGCCCGCGGCCAGCAGGTGGGCAGCGCTCTCGACGGCCAGCTTGTCGGCAAAGCCGGCAAGTTCGTTGTTCAGGTTGCGCACCGGATAGTCGACCTCGCGCCCGAAATATTCCCGGTCCGGGTCGTAGCCGGGCACCTGGGTCAGGCTCGTACCTCGCAGCCGGGAGAAGTGGAGCGGGAAGCCGCTGGCCGGGCAGCGGCCAAGACATCGAAAGTAGCCATGAAAATAGCTCTCCGGCTGCAGAAAGACTACCAACGTCGCCTTTTCGCCGTTCTGCCCGCCGCTGCAGAAGGGGCAGGGGGCGTGAAGGGTGTTGTTTTTCAGCTGGCCCTCTGGTAACTGGCCCAGGTAGAATCGGGTGACGGCGTCGGACATCGGCGTGCCTCGTAACTGGTTGACGTGGAAGTAGTTTTATTGGAGCAGAAAGGGCCGGCAGGTTCAACGAAATAGCGCAGCAAGAGGATCATCATGGCGGATGCGGTCAACTACGAACAGCTCGATCTCTTCTACCTCGGCCGAGAGGTCGACCCGCACACCGGTGAGGCTGGTCCCCGACCGCTGCTGCTGAAAAATAAAAATCTGACCACGCACGCGGCCATCATTGGCATGACCGGCAGCGGCAAGACCGGGTTGGGCATTGCGCTCCTTGAAGAGGCGGCCATTGACCGGCTGCCGGCCATCGTCATCGATCCCAAGGGCGACATGAGCAATCTGCTGCTCACCTTTCCGGACCTGGCCCCGGAGGATTTTCGTCCCTGGATCGATCCGGCCGCGGCCGAGCAGAACAAGATCAGCGTTGATGCACTGGCCGCGCGCACGGCTGGCCAGTGGCGCCAAGGTTTGGCCGACTGGGACCAGGACGGCGCGCGCATCCAGCGGATGCGCGACAGCGCCGAATTTGCGGTGTACACTCCTGGTAGCGCCACGGTCCGGCCGGTGTCCATCCTCGACAGCCTTGAGGCACCGGACAGCGGGGTGCTTGCCGACTCCGATACCCTGGCCGGTCTGATCGGCTCCACGGTGGCCTCGCTGCTCGGCCTGCTCGGTCTCGACGTCGATCCGCTGAAGAGCCGCGAGTATGTGCTGCTTTCCACCATCCTCTCCGACGCCTGGCAGCAGGGGCAGTCGCTTTCTTTAGAGAACCTCATCGGCCGGGTGGTGCAGCCGCCGTTCAAGCAGGTCGGCGTGTTTCCGGTCGATTCGTTCTACTCGCCGGCCAAGCGAATGGAGCTGGCCCTGCAACTCAACACCCTGATCGCCAGCCCGGCCTTCAGCGGCTGGGTACAGGGTGAGCCGCTGCGCATCGAAGAGATGCTCTACACCCCCGCGGGCAAGCCGCGCATCGTCATCTTTACCATCGCCCACCTCAGCGACAATGAGCGCATGTTTTTCGTCACTCTGCTGCTCGGCCGGCTGCTCGGCTGGATGCGCCGGCAGGACGGCAGCAGTGGTCTGCGCTGCCTGCTCTACATGGACGAGATCTTCGGTTTTTTTCCGCCCAGCGCTAATCCGCCGTCCAAGAAACCCATGCTGCTCCTGCTCAAACAGGCGCGTGCCTTTGGCCTCGGCGTCGTCCTCTCCACCCAAAACCCGGTGGACCTCGACTACAAGGGACTGGCTAACATCGGCACTTGGTTCATCGGCCGCCTGCAGACTCGTCAGGACCAGGACCGGGTTTTGACCGGTATCGCTGGCGGCTCGCAGCGGTTCGACCAAGCAGAATTACGACGGATGATCGCCGGCCTGCGGGAGCGAACTTTTCTGCTCAGCTCGGCCCACCGTGACGAGCCGACCCTGTTCACTACCCGCTGGGTGCTCTCCTACCTGAAAGGGCCAATCAGCCTGGAGGAGGTCGGTCGGCTGACGACGCGGCCAGCCACGCGGGCCGGGAGTGATGAGGCGTTAGTTGTTGCATCGGCCAGCAAAGAGGAGCCGCGCTACAGCACGGTCCGGCCGCATTTAGCAGACACCATCCTGCAAAGGTTCGTGCCGCCGCCGCTGCCCGGCGAGGCGATCCGCTACCAGCCCGCCCTGGGTGGCCTGGCCTCGGTGCGGACTGTAGACCAACGCCGTGGTGTCGACCAGACCGCCCAGATTAGTCTGCGTCTTGAGTTGCCACTTGACCCTGCCGGCGCCGACTGGGGCCGAGCTGTGGAGACCGGTTTTGCGCTCGCCGACCTGCCCGAGGAGCCGCCCGCAGGCGCGGCATTCGTCGAACTGCCGGCAGAGTTGACTGTGCGCCGCGATTTCACTGACGAGGAAAAACGACTGGCCGACCACCTCTACCGCTCGCACACCCTGCAGCTCTTGCGGGTGCGCGCGTACGGGCTCGAGTCCCAACCGGACGAGTCTG
>JAVEYP010000055.1:0-8194 GCA_034003445.1 Desulfobulbus sp. | reverse complement strand
ATGCGGCGGCACCGTGCCGCTCGAACTGCTGGGGCTGCTGCAGGAGGACAGTTTTGTCGTGGTGCCGCTCTATTCACCCAGCCGTGCTTTGGGTGTGATCATCGCCGATCATTTTGTTACCCGCGAGCCGATCAGTGACGAACGGGTGCGGGCCCTGGAGAGCTTTGCCAGCCAAGCGAGCCTGGCTATCGACCACTGCCGCCTCTACATGGAGATGCAGGAGAAGATCAGGGAATTGGAGGAGGTGACCAAGGTGCTGGAAACCAACAAAAACCTGCTGATCGAGGCGGAACGCTATTCGGCGGTCGGCCACATGGCGGCCCAACTTGCTCACACCATCCGCAATCCCATCACCGTCATAGGTGGCACGGCCCGGTTGCTGGCGCGAAGGACAGAAGATCGGGACTTGTTGCAATTCCTGGAGATGATGGGTGGCGAAGCGAAAAAAATCGAGGAGATCCTAGAAAATTTATTTAATTTCGTTGATCGAGTTAAACCGGTGTGTCAGCGCATGGGGCTGAGCGCGTTGATTCAAAAATCTATGCTGCTTCATTTTAGGGGTTTGGAAGAGAAGGGCATCCGGCGGACTCTCTGTTTGCCCAAGTCCGACCCCGAAGTGGAGATCGATCCGCAACTTATCCAGCAGGTCCTCGTTCACCTGATCCGTAACAGCATCGAGGCCATGCCGGCGGGTGGGAAATTGAAGATCGAACTCCTGGAGGAGGAAAAAACGGTTCGCATCGTCATCATCGACACTGGGAGCGGCAGCGCCGAGCTCGACCTGATGCATGCGACTGACCCGTTTTTTACCACGAAGCAGGTCGGTACCGGAATGGGGTTGACCATGGTCAAGCGGATTATTGAGGACCATGGCGGCAGTCTGAGCCTGCAAAACCGTGCCAAGGGTGGGGTCCGCGCCACTATCGCCTTACCCAAGGCTGGCTGAGGTTTCCTTTCTGTTGTAGCGGAAAGATTGGGAGACAAAAGAAGGGCGGGTCCTGTACAGGGCCCGCCCTTCTTTTGTTACGACGTGCAGCTCAGTCGGACTACATTAGAACTTGAGCTCGAATTTGGCGTAGGTGCCGAATGCGCCGTCATCCTCGATGGAGGAATCATCGAAGGAAGGTGCCAGGTAGCCGGCGAGCCAGTAGAAATCAGCGCCCTTGCTGATGGTATACTGCATTTTTCCGGAGATTTCCCAGGCGTCATCCAGTGCCGGGGTGGTCGTCCACGGGCCGTCGCCGGTGCCAATCTTGTCGACGCGATCCCAAGAGCTCACGCTGGCATAAACCAGGTTACCCGTCAGCTTCAGATTTTCGCTGACCTGGTACATAGCCACCAGGCCGCCCCAGATCCAGTCGCCGGTGTCACCGACCTTGACGGCGCTGATCGGCTCTTCAGAACCAATCATGACGAAACCAAACGCCCGGTCAGGCAGGAAGCCGTCTTGGGTGAACCCGACGTTCAAGGCCAGGGTCAGGGCATCAATGGTGTAGCTCGGCATAACGTAGCCACCGAAGCCATTATCGTCGGAGCCGATATTGTCGACGCCGTCCCAGTTTCTATCCTCGCGCCAGTTGTTGAAGCCGTTCAGCTTGTTCTCAGTATAGCCGAGCTCGGCCTGGAAGCCGATGGGGCCGGATTTGCCATTTGTATAGATAGAGGCAAACAAACCTTCGTTCGGGCGGGCCTGGGTCTGCTCATCATCGATGACCACTTTTACCTCACGGTCATCAATCTGATAGCCAAGCATACCGCCGACGATCCAGTTCTCATTGACCTTGGCCTTGAGGTGGCCGCCGAAGCGCATCTCATCATTGTCCTGCCGTCTGTCTTCGCCAATGGGAGATATCTGTGCCTCGTCCATCCACTCGACAAAGGGGTTGAATTCGAGGTTATCGGTGGTAATGATGCCGCGGACACCGGCCAAGCTAACGTCATCATAGAAGAAGTTGGTGGTGGTGGGTCCGGGACCGTAGGTGACGCGGTACTTACCGGCCTCCACTGTCACTTGGTCGTTGAATGGCACCCCGAGCACCGCAATGTCTACCCAGATGTTGTCACCTTCAAGGGAATATCTCTCATTCAGGTCAGTGTCGAAGTCGCTGGCATAGCTGTCTGCAACGCGGATGCGGGCCTTGGCATAGGCGCCGCCGGCAGCGGTGCCGACCACGTTGAAGCGGATACGGGAATCCATGTTGGTCTGGTCGCCCAAGTCTTTCTGGCCGAAGTCATAGCTGTTCTTGTAAATCAAACGGGCACGGGCATCACCGGTGATTTTTACCCCCGGCTCCACGGCAGCGGCAGAAGCGGTGGAAACCATTCCACTGGCTAGCAGCAATGCGGCTCCTGTAACAAGTACTTTTTTCATGTTTCTCTCCTCTACATAGGTGATGGTTGCGTGTTTCTTGTGCCTACAAGAAATTTTTTAAGCATTTTTCAGATGGTCGCAGAATAGATTGAGAAGTCAAGGGAGTCAAGTTTTTTTTACTCAGGTAAAATTTTTTTTACCTGCTGCCTCGATCAAATTAAAAAATAGGTCAAAATCATAGTTAAATCATAATCTTAAAAGGAAGATGCAAATTTTAGGAAGTCCGACGAACGCAGCCAGCACGAAGCTAAAAGGACCGAGTGGGGTGCAAACGGACGATAGGCAGCACCTCGGGGGAGACGGATTGGCGTGAAAAACGATAGGCAGGCAAAGAGCGAAAAAAAAACGCCCGTCAGGACACCCCGCTCTGCACGGAGGTCCAACGGGCGGTTCCTGCGCTCCTCTCAACCGGTCGGTCGAGAGGAGCACACATCGGGTGGTATTATTAAAACTTGAGGCAGCCGTAGAGCATGACGTACGTCCAGTTGTCGTCTCCACCTGTGTGCTCGGTGGCGCCGTCATCGGGGATGGCCAGGGCGCCGACCAGCGAAATGTTGAGATGATCATTGACCGACCAGTCGATCACCAGGTCCAGTTCGTCGGCGTAGGCATCGTCCTTAACGCCAAATTCTCCAGCATCATGGATCTTGAAGTTGTAGTAGAACAGGCTGACGCCGACGGACTCAAGCGGCTGGACCTGCAATCTGACCATGTGCGAATCCAAGTTGCCGTTACCGAGCACGTATTCGCCGATGATTTCACCCTGATACCACGAACCCCAGTCGCTGAAGCCATAGAAGAGGGTGTCGTAATTCTCGTCGAAACTCGCGTACCGGTAGGACAGGGTCGGCTGCCAGGCCACCTGCTCGAACTGGTAGGAGGTGGTGATGTGCCAGCCGTTGCCCGAGTCGAAACCGTCGTCCCGGTCTTCGTGGACATATTCGGCGTCGAAGCGCAGCGGTCGGAGCGCCTCCGGGCCGTTGGCCAGGGCAAAGGGCTTGAACCCGCCCCGGATGTCGTAGACGTTCATGCTGTCCCGAGAGTCGATGTCGGAATCGAGGGTGTAGATGCCGCCGCCGATACTGGCGTTGTCGTTGAACGCGTAGCCAACAGTGGCGCCGCCTAGTTTGGTTGAATCGCTGGAGATGGGGTCGTTCTCCAGGTAGACCAGATCCACGTTCAGGCCGCCGGTCTTCATGCGGACGATACCTGCATATTCGGCGGAGCGACGGTCACCGATCCAGTAGGCTCCACGGTCACCGCCGGAACCACCGTAGCTATACAGCAGGAAACCGTCGCCCACCTTGTACTGCTGGCGACCGAAGCTAATGTCGAGGAAATCTTCGCCGAGCGAATGAAAGATGTTGCCCGAGCGCCAGCCGGCATAGGCGTTCTCGATGCGCAGGTCGTTGACATCGCCGAGCCCGGCATTGGAGCCGGCGGCATCTATGCCGCCAAATGTGTTGGCCTGGACAGCATCCACCCGGCCGTAGATTTCCGTGGTATTGGGGAGGAAGTAGCTGCCCTCAAGACCCGGACGGATGACCGACTCCCACCAGGAGTCGGAATCCTCGCCAAGGTTCTCCCGATCCTTGCCGAACCAGGATTTTCCCTGGTCGAAGAAGCCGAGTTCAAGTAGGAGGGTGGCCCGGGCAAAGCTGTTGTTGCTGCCGGTATAAAACTGCAGTGGGTTGTCCTTCTCGGTAGCCGCCGCATGGACATTGCCGGCGAGGAAGGATGCTGCCAACAGCAGTGAGGCGGCAGCCGCGTGTCCGCGGGATGTGCGCAGATACTTCATGGGGATCTTCTCCTTTTTTTGAGGTTGAGTGAAAAAATTCTTTACCTCTTAATGAGTTTCTTCTAAAAAAGCATCAATTTAATGCACTTGATTCGCCAAAAAAATCAGCATAACAGGGGGTTGCCAGTTCAACCCTTGAGAATGGGGTGAAATGACGGGTGCCCGGCTGCCCTTGTCGACGGGTGGGGTGCGGGCTTTCAGGGCTGCCGCCAAACGGTGCGCGGATTGCCTTGTGTGGTCGAAAAACGGTCGGCGAGAGGAGAGATGAAACAGAAGCTGAAAAAAAAGGTCGAGCCGGAAGGGAGCCTTTCCCGCTGCCCTGCAGATCTCGCAAAGCAGACGAAAAAGGCCGGTTTCGGTCACTCGGGGCTTGCCGTGGTGCGCAGGATATAGCTGTTCAGGGCGACCGCGGAGGACTGCCAGAACATGAACGGGTAGCCTTTTTCCGTGTCCGCGAACAGGAGCTGGAGCTGGCCCCCGTCCTTGTCGGTGCGCAGTGCCTGGTAGTTGACCGTGTATCCGGGAAGTTTTTGGGTTTCCCAAAGCGGGGCCAGGGCGCCGTTGGCCCAGTGGTGGGCGGTGATCGAACTCCCGTCAAAGTAGCGGAGGTTAGGCATAAAGGCCACTGTCTCCAGTCGGTTTCGGCCGACCAGCACGTCGTTTTGCCCGTTGCCGTCGAGATCGGTGATAATGACCCGGGTGTTGACGTAGACCGTTTTCTTTTCGAGGTCTGCCTGGCTCGACAGGGTACCGAAAAAATTATCGCTGGCGCCGTAAAGCTCTGTGCTGGTCCAGAGCAGTGCCCCGGAGGCGGCGAACACCTGCATGCGGTTGTCCGCGTTGATGGCAACGACCTCCAGAGAGGAATCACCGTCCAGATCGCCTACGGCAAAATCGAACAGGTTGAGCTTGGCGGGCAGGGGATATTTCTCGCCCGCGGAGATGCCGTGCTGCGGGTCGTGGATCATGCGGTAGATGGAGCCTCCCCCCTGTTCACCAGCCAGGATCGACTGGCCAAGGAGCACAGGCTCGTCACCCGGCACGGGCATGGCTCGCAGGTAGTAGCGGACTTTGCTGAACAACTGTCGCAGTGTGCGGCCATCCCACTCGTACACGCTCGACTCGGGAACCTCGCCGGCACTGGCGCTGACGTAAATTTCCTGGAGACCATTGCCGTTCAGGTCCGCCAGGGTGACGCCGTGGTAGCGCAGGTAACCCGCTAGAGGTTCGGCGAAAATCTTCTGGAACTGGCCGTCCTGCAGGCGATAGAGGAGGAGTTCCGACTGACCCAGCAGGACGATCTCGACCGCGCCGTTGCCGTCGAGATCACCAGCGTTGATGTCCATCAACTCCATGGGCATCTTGCGGCTGCGGTGGCTGGCGATCAGATCGAATCGGCTGCCCTCTTCCAGCCCGGAAAGACTGCCGGCAAAAAGGTTCTCGCGGTAGACGCGTTCGGGGTGCGCGGTCTGGAAGGCGGCCGTGCCCTTTGCCTGCGCCGGTGTTGCGGTGACTTCTTCCGGTCGTGGTTTTCCAAAGACGGTGCTGCTGATCTGCCAGGCCAGTTCGTCGATGGCGGTCATGGCATTTTCCACGGCGGGCAGGGTGTGGCTGAACTTGCGCGGTGTCTGGCTAGCGTTTTTCGAGAAGACGTAGCTGGTCAGCTCGAAGTTCTCACCTGAGGGCGCCAGTGAGCCCATGATCAAGTAGTCCGCGCCGGATTGCCGCAACTGCTGGCCAAAGGATTCATAGTTGCCGGCCTTAAGCGCGCTGGCCATCTGCTCGGTCACTGCACCCTGAGGCACGGCGATAATGTTTGCCCGGGTGGCCAGGCGGCTGGCCAGCATGCTGGAGAGCCCGTTGCGCAGGTAAGCGTAGGAGCCGGGCATCTCCACCGAGAAGGGCAGGAAGAGCGCCTGACGCCGGATCGTTTTCGTTTGTTCCGGCGGATTCGCGGCCAGGGCGTCGGAGCTACCGGGAAGGATCAGGGCAGCGCAGTGCCCTGCCAGCAGTATGGCCAGCAGTATGGCCAGCAGCATGAGGACTGTTCTGGCGAGGCGCGCAGGCAAGGCGGGGGTGGACAACATGGCATCGGCGTTCACAATGGGCACTCCTGTGTCTGTGCTCCCATCGGGGAGGGGCGGCCTGGTCGGCCGGGCATCTTGCTGGCGAGAGGCGCGACTGGCCACGAGTCCGTAGGGGAGAAAGTGCGCCGGCAGTGGCGGCCGCCCTGCCACCATCAATAGGAAAAGCTGATAGAAACACCGCCGTAGAAAGCATTCGGGGTCGTTGTGCCCTGCGCGGGCGCGGCAGCGGCACCACCATCCATGGGCGCGCCGGCAACGGGACGGGTCCATTGCAGCATGGGCGTGACGGTTAGATGCTTTCGGTAGGAAATGGGCATGTTGAAGAGCATGGAGAACAATTGGCCTTCCTGTGTGTCGAAGGGATTCTTGAGAAGCATGGTGCTGTTACCCAACTGCAGGGTGAGGTCCTCGTCGACCTGATAGGAGCGGGACAGGTCGAACGCCATGTACCAAGAGCGAGCCGGGTCAAAGGCGCCTTTGCCCTGCGGGTCTAGGCCAAGAAACACCGCCCCGGGTCTGTCGTCGTCCGGTTCTGTGGTCAGGATATAGCCGGCCGAGAAGCCGAGCAGGCCGGCGGACCCTTCGTAGGAAAAGGTGATGGCCTGACTGGCGGGGTTGGTTTTGACGGCGTTCAGGTCCGGGGGCCGGTGTGCCGAATGCTGCAGGTGCACGGTCAGGCCAGGCAGTCCCTGCGCGCCAAAACCGTATATGCCGGTGGTCAGCGGATTGCTCACCGCATTGTCCCACGCGGGGTCGCCACCATGCGAGCTGGGGTCGCTGGCATGGATTGCCGTCGCCGCCGCGCTGAGCCACAGGGTCGCAATGAGCAGCAGGAGGTGGCGGGAAAACCGTTTCGGCATGGGGTGGTGAATCACATGCAGGCCTTGGAAAGGTGAATTTTGAGAAAATATTCTACTGCCTGCTCCGGTGGTTGACAACAAATTAAACCGGTTGCCGCGATGGGACGGCCGCCGACGATGCGGTCAGGCACAGGTGACGGCGGAAATGTTCAGGCGCTGGAGGGCGAGGGTTTGATGCGGCTGCTGATAAGAGCGGCGAACGATTCTGCGCCGGTGAACAGCCAGCCCAGGTGGGTGCGGCAGGCGGCGCAGAGGGCAATCTGCCAGCAACAACCGGGAAACCAGGAGAATTCGCTGGTCGGGGCGCCCTCAGCGCTGACCCCGGGGGCATTGCGAAAGCAGCGGAGTTCATAGGCAATGCCCGCCGGGTTGAAAAAGGCACGCCCATGGCGGCCATAGATCTGCACCGCCTGGTCCGGGGTGGTGATCACGGCGTTGCAGGCCGCGCAGAGCAGGTAGCTGTCGTCGGGTTGTCTCGAAGTCGCGTCGGGGTGACTGGCCGGCACCTGTGCGGTGAGTGGAGATGCCTTGCTTCCGCGGGAAAGGCGCTCAGGCTGCGGCGGTCGCACGCTGCTTCCGGTAGTGGGCGACGATCGCCCGCGCCATGTCGGCAATGGTGTAGCGGCTGGGCTGGATATCCACACGCAGGCCTTGTTCCGCAAGCGTTGCGGCAGTGACCGGACCTATGGCGGCGATGGTCACCCCGTCCAGCAGCCGGTGGAGCTCCTCCTGGTCGCGGGCCTCCAGCATGGCGAGAAAATTGGTCACGGTCGAACTACTGGTAAAGGTCACCAGGTCGACCTCGCGACTCTCCAGCTGCTCTCGCAGTTCCTCCTTGCGGCCCAGGGGTGGTACGGTCCGATACACGGGCGCCACGGTCACCGTCGCGCCCGCGTCGATGAGGGTTTCCGGCAGCAGGTCTGCGGCCTTGAGAGCGCGAGGCAGAAGGATACGGCTGCCCGCAACCTGTGACTGGACAAGCGCCTCGGCCAGCCCTTCGCCGGTGAACTTTTCCGGGATGAGGTCGGCCCTGATACCGTAGCCGAGCAGTTCCTCCGCGGTCGCCTTACCCACTGCG